>NZ_JARESX010000070.1:0-35860 GCF_046026435.1 Paraburkholderia sp. RL17-381-BIF-C
TGCTTTGCGCCAGATTCCGAAGAATCCGGCCCGCATCGCGCATCAAGCGCCCACACTTATCGGCTGTTAATTTTTAAAGATCATTCGCTTGGAGAGCTCTGCTTTCTTCGCGTCCGTCATCTAACGGGAGGCGAATTATGAAGATCAGCCACCACCCCGTCAAGTACATTTGAAAATTTCTTTTTGGGGGCTGCTGAATTGGATTTCGTTACTGAGAAGTCAGGCATTGTCAACATCAAGTCACGCACGAGCGTCATGCGTGGTTCCAAGCAATTCAGGAACGCCGCGATCACGCTGGCGGGTGTTGAATTGATGCATCGCCTTCGCAAAGGACAATTTAGCCTCGCCCAACTTCGCCTCGAGGACATCACTGTGCCTGTGGTTTGGAATGTGCTCCTCTCGGATCAATGAGGCATCCTATCAAAACAGATTTCCTCGACAAGCTCCGCCAATTGCACCAGAGCCGATCAATCTGCAAATGATTCCGCGCTTCAACTACATTTCGAATCTCGCCGCGCATTGGGGCCATCTGTTCACTGACTTCGAGAAGGAACGCGTCACTATCTACGAACTCGATCAGGCATCGAACACGGCTCCCGCGCTGTATGCGTATGACTATCCCGGTAAATATCTCGTGCCGGGCAAACGCTCGGATATCCGCGACCGCTGCCGCGAACCCGCGCCTGAAGGCATTCGCGTACCGGTGCGCCGTCATCTGGGCACGGCAGGCGTCGCGCCTGACGTGGCAGGTCGCGTGAGCACCGTGCCGCCGGGCGCGCACGGCGGCAATATTGATAACTGGCGCATCGGCACGGGCTCCACCATGTACTACCCGGTCGCCGTGGACGGCGGATTGTTCTCGATCGGCGACCCGCATGTATCGCAAGGCGATGGCGAAATCAGCCGCACCGCGATCGAGGCGTCCCTTAATGTGATGTTCCAGATCGTGCTGCGGCGTGACTTCAGATTTCCCTCGCCGCGGCCGGAAACGTCGGACTACTGGATCGTCCACGGCTTCGACGAAGACCTCGATGTCGCGACCAAAAACGCTTCACGCGACGTGTTGCTGCTGCTTACGGAACAGCAAGACCTCTCACGCGACGACGCCTATTCGCTAATGAGCGTCGCCGCGGACTTCTCCGTCACGCAGGTGGTCGATGCCCGCCAGGGAATTCACTGCAAGATCCCCCGCAGCATCTTTCCTCCGAAATGGAAAACAGCACCCCCCAGCATTTCTCTCAGGCAAAGCCGGGGCGTCGCGGGGGCGTTGAAACGACTACCTCCTGGCACGCGCGGCGAGTCGCTTGACTTTACCGGTCATCGTTGTCGACAGCGGTCACGTTCTGGTTTGATGGACGGGACGTTCCCGGATACGCGCTAGTGCCGGCGCCGCACCGTTCCCCGACGCTGCCCGGCCAACAGCAATCCTGCCGCAACAGGTGTTCGTTCGGAGTTCTGACCAGGACAGCGCCTATCCGTCGATCGGTTTGGATCCGAGTAATAGTATGCCCACCAGTCGCCTGGCACTTTGTTGCCAGTCTGGAGCCGAAGCTACGTTCGATACTCCAACCAGTGCGCGCAGAAGGTCCAGTGGCTCGAGATCTGCACGGACATCTCCACTCTCAACCGCTCGGTCAACCAGCGTCCGGATTGCAGCCTTGATTTGTTTTCCCGAGCACTCGAACAGTTCGGACGACGCCCCGCCCACTATCGAATTCAGCGCAGGCGCAATGATCTTCTTTGTCGCAATGTAATCGACGAACAGCAGCATCCATTCTCTGAGAGCGTCGAGTGCAGGCAACTCGTCTGTCAGGCGGAGCTGCTCTTGCGCGAGCCGCTCGACCTCCGCGCGATAGACGCTCTCCAGCAAAGCTTCGCGCGTGGGGAAATGGCGATACAGCGTTCCTGGACCAACGCCGGCCTGGCGGGCGACATCATCCAGGCTGATATCGCTGCCTTCGTGTGAGAAAGCCTCCTTTGCAACCTCAAGGATGCGCTCGCGATTGCGCTGAGCGTCCGCTCTCGGTTTCCGTTCTTTCGGTATGGAATCAGTCATGGGCAAATCGGCACTTGCAAACGGAGAGATACTCCGTTTATTATGTATGAAACGGAGAATGTCTCCGCTTTATCGGATGGCAGGGTGGCGTCAATCTTACAGTGACGGAGAGATGGCATGAGCGAACATTTTGGTGCGACATCAACAACCGACGACGTACTGTCTGGCATCAAGCTTCACGGAAAACGAATTCTGGTGACAGGCGTATCTGCCGGGCTCGGCGTGGAGACGGCAAGAGCCCTCGCTGCCCGCGGCGCGACCGTCGTCGGAGCAGCACGCGATTTGAGTAAAGCGGAACGCGCAATCAGCGGCGTGCAGAGAGAAGCGGCAGCAGGTGGCGGGAGTATCGAGCTCATCGAGCTTGACCTGGCGAGTCTGGCCAGCGTTCGGGCTTGTGCCGACAAGTTACTCGCCGAGGGCAAGCTGTTCGACGTGGTCATCGCCAACGCAGGCGTCATGGCGACTCCCAAGGGCACGACAGCCGATGGTTTCGAGACCCAGTTCGGGACCAATCACCTTGGGCATTTCGTGCTTGTGAACCGGCTCGCAACTCTGCTTTCGGCGGGGAGCCGTGTCGTGATGCTCGCGTCATCAGGTCATCGGTTTGCAAACGTCAACCTCGACGACCCGGACTTTGAGCGTACGCCATATGAGCCGTTCGTGGCGTATGGACGGTCGAAGACAGCAAACATCCTGTTCGCGGTTGAGTTCGACCGGCGGCATCGAGCTCGAGGCGTGCGAGCTGCCGCGGTCCATCCAGGTGGCATTCACACTGAACTGGGACGTCACATGGGCGAAGAACAGCTGACCGCGCTCGTTGAGGCGATTAACAAACAGCTGACGTCCGAAGGTAAAGATCCTTTCCAGTTCAAGACCGTTCCACAAGGTGCAGCCACCTCCGTATGGGCTGCCGTGGTCGCGTCTGCCGAAGACGTCGGCGGCCGATACTGCGAGAACTGTCACGTAAGCAATGTCGTTCCTGACGAGGCCGTGATTACACCTGTCAGCGAGGGCGTTCGAGGCTATGCGCTCGACCCGGTCAACGCAGAAGCGCTGTGGCGTAAGAGCGAACAGATGGTCGGCGAATCGTTCGCAGTTCCTGACCGTTAGCATTACCCGGTGAGCCACCTCGCTCGATGCATGAAAGAGGCGGTCGTGTTTACTTTGCGATAGCAGCTTAATCCTGGCTCGATGCGGGTTTGCGGGGAGGCTCCGCTATAAATAACTCACCAAACCAGGCGCATCCTGTCTGTCGTCTTCCGGCTGCCCTCTTCCCGTTTTGCTCGCCCCGACGAATCTTTCGCACGCCGCAGTGACGCCAGCTCTTCGCTCAACGGGTGAAACGAAAACGCCGACAGTCTGCTACGCCAGTACCGCCCTAAAGGCACAGGGATCTACTGGCGAGGCCGAGCGTGAGGCTGTCGCGCGCCACCTCCTGACGCAGGGGCTGCCTGTCGAAGCCGAACAGATCCTGATTGTCAGCGAGGTCCAACATGGTCTGACGGCAATCGCTATGGGCCTGTTTCGTCCGGGCGATGTCATCGGCGGAGCCTTGCATTCTTGTTGACCATCGAATTACGCTTTTTTAGTCAATCTACTGTTTATTCAGGTGTCGAATCTCGCCGCATATACTGACATACATCGATAATCGATCCTTTCACGTGAAGCTCCGCAAATTCACTGTTTATGGCGAACCACAACAATCAACAACAGGAATCGAACGCGACCCCGTCGAATCGATCGCTCGAACGCGGGCTCGAGTTGCTGCGCGCGTTCGGTCCCGGTGCGACACTTCTAGGCAACGGAGAACTTGCGGAACGCACCGGTCTGCCGAAGGCAACGGTGAGCCGCCTAACGCGAACGCTCGTGCAGGCGGGTTATCTCGAGCACGATGCCGCACGCAGGGCATACAGACTCGGCTTACCCGTGCTCAGTCTGGCGCAGGCGTTGCGTAGCGGATCCACAGTGTTGAATGCCGCAGGACCGCTAATCCGCGACACTGCCCAAGCAAGGCGTATCAATGTCGGAATCGCGGGCGCCGACCGGGAAGAGATGGTCTATCTTGAGTCCATTCGTTATAACCAGCGGGCCTCGTTGCGTACGATCGTCTCGGGACAACGCGTACCGATGGAACTGACTTCGCTCGGTCGCGCGTATCTCGCAGCGCTGCCGCAGGAGGAATTCACCGCCCTGATGAACGCGTTCAAGCGGCGAAAGCGCAGCGGCTGGGAGCGCCTCGCGCGCGAAATCACTGATGCGGTAGATGAGGTGCGCCGAAGCGGCTTCTGCGCTACAAGCTGGCAGCCGGAAGTGATCGCACTCGCGACGCCGCTCGCCATTCCCGGTCATCGTTTGCTGGTGCTCAACTTTAGCGTCCGCACGGCGGCGTCAAAAGACAGCGTTGTCAGCGAGCTCGGGGCTCCCCTGCTGCGTCTACGCGACGACATTACAGCCGCATGCGCGCGCCAGGAAGGCTGAAGACAGCAAGCGTCTCCTTCATTCCCGGCGTTCACTGATCGCGCGCGCTGGAATACCCAGTACCACTGCAAGACCGCCAAGAATAGAGACAACTGCAACGGCATAGAGGCCCACGGCGCTGCTACCAAAGTGCGTCGATGCGTAACCGATCACCGAGGGCGCAGAAATCCCGCCAAACTGCCCGAGGCTGCTGATGAGGCCAATGCCGCTTGCTGCGACCGAGCTCGACAGATACGCGGGTGGCATCGTCCAGAACAGCGACAGCATGCCCAGATAACCGGCCGTCGCAACGCAAAGCAGTGCCACCAGAATCGCTGCGTGATTCGCCGCCGCCGGCAGAAGCACGACGCCCAGCGCAGCCATCAATGCGCTTGCCATGAAGTGCCACCGCCTCTCCAGCATACGATCCGAGTTCCGGCCGAGCAGATACATCACCACTGCGCCGACCACATAAGGAATCGCGGAAAGAAGCCCAATGTGCCAGTAGTTCGACACACCGCTTTTCTGGATTACGCTTGGCGCCCAGATATGGACGACGATGCTCGCCCACGGCACGCTGAAATAGGCGAACGTCAGGAAATAAAACTTCGGCTCCTTCAACGCAACCCAGATCGAACCATGAGCGCGTGCAGCCTTCGTTTGCGCGTCGCGGTTGAGCTCTGCCAGAAGGAGGGTCTTCTCGTCGTCCATGAGCCAGGTTGCCTGCTCGGGCCGGTCCGTCAGATAGACATAGGCAAAGACACCGGCGATCACGGACGGAAGTCCTTCGAGAAGGAACAGCCATTGCCAGCCGTTGTAGCCAAGCAAGCCCGACATGCTATTGAGAATCCATCCCGACACCGGCCCACTGATAATGCCGGATACACAGATCGCCGTCATGAAGATGGACGTGACCCGCGCCCGGCGCGCGGCCGGAAACCAGTAGGTGAAGTAGAGAATCACGCCGGGAAAAAATCCTGCTTCCGCTGCGCCCAGCAACACCCGCGCGATGTAGAACTGCGTCGGCGTCTGCACGAACGCGGTGCCCGCCGAAACGATGCCCCATAGCGCCATGATCCGCATGAGCGTTTTTCTCACGCCGACTCGCGCGAGCCACAAGTTGCTCGGTACTTCAAAGAGCATGTAACCGACGTAGAAGAGGCCTACGCCCAAACCGAATGCGGCGTCGGAAAGACCGATGTCGCGTGAGAACTGCAGATGCGCAAAGCCGATATTGGCGCGATCCAGATAAGCGAAGACGTAACAGATAAAGAGGAACGGCAGCAGCCGCCAGGTGACTTTCCGGTAGACGGCCTCTGCCTGTGGTTGCGCGACGGCGCTGACGTCGATTGGATTGGAACGGGCTGCGTGCATCATGTCTCCAGACTTGTATTGGGCCGCAGGTTAGTCATGGCCAGTGTCCTGCGTTGGAATCCATTATCGGCGCCGAACGCGCGATGACAATCTTCCAATTCCATGCAGTGGAATTGCTCGATCCCTCGGATGAAATACGCTCCGTTCCACAGAGTGGAATTGACGGGGTGTCCTGGGATGGCAGGTGGGGCTAAGCTGCATCAGCAGATCGACCTTCTCGGTCGACTCCAATTCAACCATCGAGACACGCATGACCACATCCACTATTCAACTCACTATCGACTCGCAGATCGCCACGATCGCGCTGAATCGTCCTGAAAAGCGTAACGCCATCACCAACGAAATGCGCGCCGAACTGATCGCGGCGCTGGAGACTGTGTCGCGCGACCGGGAGGTACGCGCCGTGGTGTTGACCGGCAACGGTAAGGGGTTTTGCGCTGGCGGTGACGTCAGCGGTATGGCGCAGCGCATGGAAGCCCCAGCGGGCGAGGTTGCGTTCAATGGCTGGTCACGTCAGCAGATCGTTCATCACACGGTCAATCTGCTTTACTCGATGCCCAAACTGACCATCGCGGCAGTCAACGGCGCAGCGGCGGGCCTGGGTGCCGATATGGCGCTCTCCTGTGACTTTATCCTCGCGTCGCACGAGGCGAGCTTCACGTGGAGCTACATCAAACGCGGGCTGATTCCCGATGGTGGCGGCATGTACTTCTTGCCGCGACGGGTCGGCCTCGCGCGGGCGAAGGAACTGATCTTCAGCGGGCGCAAGGTGGATGCGAAGGAAGCACTGGAAATCGGGATCGCGGATCGCCTGAGCGAGCCTGATTCGCTCATTGCCGACGCCCACGCCTGGGCCGCCGAATTGAGCCAGGGTTCGGCCACGGCACTCGCGCTCGGCAAGAGCATCCTCAATCAGAGCTACGAGCTGTCCGCGCAGCAGGTGTTTGCACAAGGCAGCCAGGCACAGGCTGTCTGCTACACAAGCAGTGAACATCGCGACTCGGTGCTCGCATTCCTGAACAAGGCCCGGTGAGCACGAAGGAGATCGACATGAACGCAATTTCAAAGTTGATGCGCCCGACGAGCGTAGCAGTGATCGGCGCATCGGCGGACGCAGCCAAGACTTCAGGCCGCCCGGTGGCTTACCTCAGGAAGCACGGATTCGACGGCGACATCTACCCTGTCAACCCGCGCTACGACTCGATCGACGGCTTGCCCTGCTATCCCGACGTAGCGTCGTTGCCGCATGCGCCCGATGTCGGTATCGTCCTGCTCGGCGCTGAGCGCGCCCACATTGCGGTGCGGGATCTGGCAAGCCGCGGGACGAGCGCTGCAATCGTGCTGGCGAGCGGCTATGCGGAAATCGGCGAGGAAGGTGCGAGGCGTCAGGCGCAATTGATCGAGGCAGCAGGGTCCATGCGCTTGCTCGGCCCCAATACGATCGGACTCGTCAATCTCACCGATCGCATCACGCTGTCGGCAAGCGGGGCGCTGGAGACCGACGCTTTCACGGTCGGCGGGATCGGCGTGATTTCACAAAGCGGCGGGATTCTTGGCTCGCTGTTGTCGCGCGCGGCGGCACGCGGTATTGGCCTGTCAAAGCTGGTGTCGACGAGCAATGAAGCAGATCTCGACATGGCGGACTTTGTCGATTATCTGGTTGACGATGATTCGACTTCCGTTATCGCGCTCTACATGGAAGGGCTGCGTCATCCGGACCGGTTCCGGCGCGCGGCGCTAAGGGCGGCGGCAGCAGGCAAGCCGGTCGTGGTCTTCAAGATCGGGCGCTCCGAATCAGGCGCGCGCTCGGCGGTCTCGCATACGGGCGCGCTGGCAGGTTCCGACCGCATGTACGACGCGCTTTTCAGCATGGTCGGCGTGATTCGCGCCCAGACGTTCTCCGACTTGCTCGATATTCCTCATGCACTCGCGACGCGCCGCAAGCTCTCCGGGCGACGGGTGGCGATTCTGACCTCGACCGGCGGTGCCGGCACGCTCGTCACCGATAGCCTGGGCATGGCGAACTTTGAGACTCCGCCTCCTGACGAGGTAACGGCTGCGGAGCTGCGCGCGCTCCAGAGCGGCGACCATGCGGTGCTCGACCGCAATCCGATCGATGTGACACTTGCTGGACTGCAGCCGGCTCTCCTGCGCGGCGCGATCGGCACGCTACTCGACAGTCCGGCTTACGATGCGGTCGTGGTTATCATTGGATCGTCGGGCCTCGCGATGCCTGACCTGATGGCCGGTGCAATCCGCGATTCGTTGCCCGGGAGTGACAAACCCGTGATGGCATTTGTGAGCCCTCACGCGCCGGAGATCATGCGGTTGCTTAACGAACAGGGAGTGCCGGCCTTCCCTTCGCCCGAAAGCGTGACGAGCGCACTTGCAGCGATGTGGCAGCACGGCGAGTTCATTCAATGCCCCGTAAGTGTGGCCGAGCGACACGCTGAATCAGAAGTCAACGTAAACCATCTGCCTTCCGGATCACTCAACGAAGCGCAGGCGAAAGAGCTTTTTGCCCGCTTTGGTGTGACAGCGGTACGCGAGCGTGTCGTTACGAACGAGCATGAAGCCGAGAGCGCCGCTCGCGAGTTGGGTAACGAGGTCGTGCTCAAACTGCTGTCGAACACGATCACCCACAAGAGCGATGTCGGCGGCGTAGCGGTCGGGGTCACGGCTGATAGCATCGGGGCGCGCCTGAACCGCATGCGGGACGACGTTGAAACCGCAACTGGCTTATCCGCGAATGCGTTTCTCGTTCAGGAAATGGTGGCCGGTGGAACGGAACTGATTCTCGGCCTTCATCGAGACCCGTTGGGCACAGCGTTGCTGCTGGGCATGGGCGGCGTCACCGCGGAATTGTTCAAGGACACGACGATGCGACTCCTCTCTGCCGGCGCACCGCTGTCGCGCGATGACGCACTCGGGATGATTCACGAACTGAAAACCTGGCCTTTGCTCGATGGGTATCGTGGACGGCCGCGCGCTGATATTGATGCCCTTGTGACCGCCATCGTCGCGTTTGCGCGAATGGCGGTGCAGCTTGATGGACGCATTGTCGAAGCAGAGATCAATCCGCTCTTCGTGTTGCCCGCGGGCCAAGGGGTGCGGGCCGCTGACGGCGTTGCTGTACTCGCATCGGAGGCTCACGAAGGGTGAGGGTCTTCGGGTCGCCTTCGACTGGCTCGCCGAGGTAAGCGGCCCCGGGTTCAAGCCGGCCGCCTCGACCTGGTGTCGGGGATGGCCCTCACCTCGTGGCAATACCGTCGTCCCCAACTGAAGCGCTAGCACGACATCCATGATCGGCGCAGAACGCTCTCCCGCGGACAGGAGTTTTTTTTGCACTCGCGACCGCCCCCGTGCATACTTTCTTTCCGCCACGAGAAAGTACGGCGCGACGAGAAGACCGCGCCTCGGGAGACTCAATGCGTTTTGATTTCCAGTCGCTGAAACTATTCGTTGCCGTCTGCGAGCACGGCAGTATTGCCCGCGCGGCAGAAGCCGAAAACATCGCGCCTTCTGCGCTCAGCAAGCGTATGTCTCAACTTGAGGACACCCTCAAGACCCCCCTCTTTATGCGGAGCAACAAAGGGCTCGAGTTGACGATCGCGGCTACCGCCCTCTTGCAGCACGCCCGCGTGCTGCTGCGCGATGTCAAACAAATGGAAAGTGAACTGCTCGACCATGCCGAGGGCGTGCGTGGACAGATCCGGCTACATGCGAGCCTCTCGACCATCGTCCAGTACATTGCCAACGACATTCGCGACTTCCTGGCACTGCACCCGGGACTGCGCATCGACCTGCAGGAAAGTTTAAGCCCAGCCGTGGTTCGCGCAGTCGCGGAGAACACAGCCGACATTGGCGTGTTCGGCGGCACGACGGTGACCGCCGGCCTGCAGGTATTTCCCTATCACAGTGACCGGCTGGTGGTGATCATGCCGCCCGATCATCCACTCAGCCATGCAGACAAGGTGAAATTTCGCGAGATGGCCCAGTACCCACTGGTGGGACCACAAGCTGGTAGCTATCTGAATTCGCTCGTCTTGCGCGCGGCTGCAGACCTGGACCACCCGCTCAAGCTGTCGATCCGGGTAAATGGTTTTGAACCCGTGCGCAGCATGGTCGAAGCGCGGCTTGGCATAGGGCTGGTGCCTGAACATCATGCCCGCCGCTATGTGAGCTCGGGGCCCCTCGTCGCCGTGCAGCTCGACGAGGTCTGGGCCGAACGACACTGGAAGATCTGCGTGCGCGAGGCCGAAACGCTCCCCGCACCGGTCCAACTGTTCCTCAAGCACTTGCTTGCACGTAGCCATCAGGAATGAGCCAGTCTCAACCCCGCTTGCGGCCAGTTCAAGGTCCCCAGGCGCCCCGTGCCCGACAGCGTGACGTAAGCGGTCTTCATGTCGGCGCCACCAAAGCAGATGTTGGTCACCATGCCATCGGGCACCGTCACTTGCCGCAGTACCTCACCGGAGGGCGCCACCACCGTGATGCAACCCGTGACCAGCGTTGCCACGCAGATATTTCCTTCTGCGTCCACGGCCAGGCTGTCAAAGCGTTGGTAGCCCGGTAGCCCGCAAATCAGGCGTCCGCCGTGCGGAGACGGATAAGGATGCTTGCGGGCCCTGCCGGGCGCCTCGAGATCGAATGCCCATAAGCGCGCGGTTTCGGTTTCCGCCACGTACACGACACGATCGTCAGGCGACAGGCCAACTCCGTTCGCCGTCGTGAGCGGGTAGGCTACTTCGACGATCATTGATCCGTCGGCTCGCCCGTAATAGAGGCCGGCATGATCGCGCTCGCGCAGCCGGTTCTTGCCGAAGTCGGTGAAGTAAAAGCCGCCGTTGTGGTCAAACACGATGTCGTTGGGACCGCATAGCGGGTGTTCACCACAGCGGTCGTACACAGTCTTCAGATCCCCCGTGTGTGGGTCGAAACGCTCGATGCGCCCGCTGGTATAACGCGGATGTACGCCTGGTTTGGTGCGATTCAGACCGGCAATGGTACGGAACAGGAAACCACCGTTATTGCAGATGTAGAAGGCTCCATCCGGGCCCAAGGCCAACCCGTTGGGCCCGCCACCCACCTCCTTCAATACGCTGACCGTGCCGTCGGGCGTCACGCGGCTGATGGTCTCGCGCTCGATTTCGACCAGCACGATTGAGCCATCGGCCATCGCCACGGGGCCTTCGGGAAACTTGAGCCCTTCAGCCACGATATGGATGCCGTTCTCCATCATTGACCTCCGTGCAAGTCACCGCTTGCTGGCATTTTCGACGAAATGATTGTCATACGTAGCTTTCAGGTCAATCGAGGCCTTGCCGATGTCGGGATCGAATGCGGCAAGCACATCGCGTACGGTGTGAGCCGCGGCGTCCGTCATCAGTCCATCGCGCGAAATGCAGTTCTGCATGTTGCCGTAGGCTCGAGCGAAGACATTCTTGTCGGCGAGAGCATATTGGGCGGGTACTGCTTCGACCACCTGCTCAGGCGTGGCGTGCGCCATCCAGCGCTCGGCCTCGAGGACAGCGTTCGTCACGGCCTGCACCGTATTGGGATACCTGGCCGCGAATTCCCTCGTGGTGTAGACAGAGGCTTCCGGGTAGTCGCCGCCCAGCGTCGCACGGGTTGCGGCGGGGTCGCGCATCACGGCCAGAGGGAAAAGATCGCCGCTGCCCTGCAGTACGGTCGCGACCGGGTCGTTGCTCATCAATGCATCGATCTGCCCGCTGCGTGCCGCTGCAATCGCACCGGCAGACGAACCCACGCCGATGATCGAGACATCCCCCGTTTTGAGGCCGGCCCTGTTAAGCAGATAATTGACGCCCATGTGGAAGCTCGAACCGGGCGAACTCACGCCGATGCGCATCCCCTTAAGATCCGCATAGGTCTTGACCTTGTCACGGCTGGCACGTGTCACACCGAACACCCAGCCAGGGCAAGAAGCCAGGGTCACGAACGAGACCAACTTCTGCCCCTTGACCGCCATCGTGATCGTGTTGGAATAAGCACCCGCGACCATGTCGGCGCTGCCGCCCAACATTGCCTGCAGCGCCTTCGCGCCGCCGCTAAATACACCAATGTCGACGTCCAGCCCCGCCTGCTTGAAATAGCCCCGGCTTTGCGCAATGACGAAGGGTAAGTAGGGAAAGCCAACGCCAGCGGCGGCCAGGTGAAGTGTTGGTTTCTCCGGCGCTGGCGCCGGGGCAGCGCTCGCGCCCGAGTGGCTCGTCAGCGCGAGGCAGGCAGCTAATATCGGCAACAGCAGGCGCCTGATCGTTAGCACGATGTTGTCTCCTTGTTGTCCAGATCGGTTCGACGGCGACTCTTTAGCCCTGTACGACGTTCTGGCGTTGCTGCCCCAGGCCCTCGATGCCGAGTGTCACCACGTCACCGGGTTTCAGATACACGGGCGGCTTCTGCCCCAACCCAACGCCCGGCGGCGTGCCGGTGGATATGATATCGCCCGGTTGCAGCGACATGAACTGCGACAGGTAGGCTACAAGGTAACGCACGCCGTAAATCATGGTGGCCGTATTACCGTTCTGGTAGCGGTGGCCATTCACCTCCAGCCACATGGGCAGTGCTTGCGGATCGCGCACTTCGTCTGAAGTCACCAGCCACGGGCCTGTTGGACCGAAAGTGTCGGCCGACTTACCCTTGGTCCACTGCCCCTGGCGCTCCGCCTGAAACGCGCGCTCGGACACGTCATTGATCACGCAGTAGCCGGCCACGTGATCCATCGCATTGATCTCGCTCACGTACTTCGCGGGCTTGCCGATCACGACACCCAGTTCCACCTCCCAATCCGTCTTGAGAGAGTTGCGCGGGATCTCGATGGCATCGCCCGGACCCACGATCGCGCTGACAGCCTTCATAAAGACGATGGGCTCCGGCGGTATCGCAGCGCCCGTTTCGGCGGCGTGGTCGGAGTAGTTCAGCCCGATGCAGATGAATTTTCGCGTACCGCCCACGCATGGACCCAGGCGCGGATTGCCTTCCACGCGTGGCAGCGAAGTGACGTCGAGCGCTTTCAGGCGGGCCAGACTCGCGGGCAGCAGCGTGTCGCCGGAGATGTCGGCCACATGGCCCGACAAGTCTCGCAAGTTTCCATCGGCGTCGAGCAGTCCCGGCTTCTCCTCGCCGGGCGGACCGTAGCGCAATAGCTTCATTTTCTATGTTCCCTTCAATAGGTCGCGCGGCCACCAGACAGATCAAAAACCGAGGCCGTGGTAAATGAATTCTCTTCACTGACAAGCCAGGCAATCATCGCGGCTGCTTCGTCTAGTTCGAGAAAACGGCCACGCGGAATCTTGCCCAGCATGTAGCGGATATGCTCGGGCGACTGCTCCATCGCGCCTGGCGTACGCGCCACTGCGGGCGTCACGCAATTGACCGCGATGTCGTGGCTCGCCAGTTCCTTTCCGAGCGACTTGGTCATGGCAATCACGGCAGCCTTCGCCGAGCTGTACGCCGCGGCGTTGGGGTTGCCTTCCTTGCCAGCGACAGAAGCCAGATTCACGATGCGGCCGTAGTTCTGTCGGATCATCACGGGTACCACGGCGCGGCAACAGTGGAAGGTGCCATTGACGTCGATGTCGATCACCTGCTTCCAGACGTCGACGGGATACTCGGCCAAGGTCGCATTAGGGCCAACGATCGCCGCGTTATTGATCAGGATATCGATGCGTCCCGCCACATTCAGCGTACCCGAGACGGCAGCTTCGACGCTCGCATAGTCGGCGATATCAACACGCTCGACGTGAACATCGGGGTGTCCCAGTTCTGTACGGGCCCGCTCCAGGCCCGCGGCATTGATATCCCAGATTACGAGGCGCGCGCCAGAGGCCAGCAGCCGGCGGCCGACCTCCAGGCCGATGCCTTGTGCGCCGCCGGTCACAACAGCGATGCGATCCTTCAGGTTGATTGCGTTGGTCTGCAAGATAGATTCCTTAATGTTGGATTGTCGAGCGCGGCCGGCACGCTCATGCGCTCACGGCAACCGTCTGCCCGGCGACAGGGCGCCAGCGCAGCAGATAGTCCTCGACGACGGATACCGCTGTATCGAGCACCAGTGCAAACAAGGTCAGCACCAGAATGCCCGCGATCACCGAGTTGATGTCGAACACGCCCTCAGCCAGCAGAATCAGATACCCTACGCCCTTCTCCGAGCCCAGATACTCACCGACCACGCTTCCGACAAACGCGATACCAATCGCGTTGTGCAGGCTTGAGAACACCCAACTCGTCGCCGAAGGCAGATAGACGTGCCGCATCAGCTGACGTGCATTGGCGCCCAGCATGCGGGTGTTGGACAACACCGCAGGGCTGACCTCGCGCACGCCCTGGAAGACGTTGAAGAACACCACGAAGAAGACGAGCGTCACGCCCAGCGCCACCTTCGACCAGATGCCGAGGCCAAACCAGAGCGCGAAGATCGGCGCAAAGATCAGGCGTGGCATGGAATTCATGGCCTTTATGAATGGATCGAACACGACCGCGAGGAACGGATTGAGCGCGAGCCATAGTCCGCACGCGAGACCAGACACCGTACCGATGGCGAACGCCAGCATGGTTTCGAGCAAAGTCGTGTACAGGTGGCGAAACACCGAGCCGGTCACGGTCCATTCGACGATGCGACGCGCAACGCCCAACGGATCGCCGAAGAAGAAAGGCGACAACCATTTCTGACTGGTGCCGATCCACCACAGAAACAGAACGCCGAACAGAAGTGCGAGCCGCGTGACGAGAACGACAACGCGATTGTTTGGGTCAAACACGATTGCGCGCATAGCTTTTCAGAACCTCCCCTCGAAGCACGTCCCAGATCTGGGTGTGCAGTTGCAGGAACCGCTGCGTCATACGGATTTCTGACATTTCGCGTGGACGCACAAGGTCGATTTCAAACTCGGCGATAGGCCGCGTACCCGGGCCCGCCGACAGCACGATGACGCGGTCCGATAAGGAAATAGCCTCCTCCAGATCGTGGGTCACGAACATCACGGACTTACGGTCGCGCGACCACAGCCTCAGCAGCTCGTTTTCCATCAGGTGCCGGGTCTGGATGTCCAGCGCACTGAACGGTTCGTCCATCAGAATGATGCGAGGATTCAGCGCCAGTGCCTGCGCCAGGCCGGCGCGCTTGCGCATGCCGCCCGACATCTGGTGCGGATACTTTTTGCCATGGCCTTGCAGCCCCACCCGCTCAATCCACTCGTGCGCCACCTCAAGCGCCTCATCGCGAGGCGTGCCACGGAAGATGAGGCCCATCGCGATGTTCTCTTCGGCCGTCTTCCAGGGCATGAGTGCATCGACCTGGAACAGGTAGGCAGCTTGCGTGTTCAGGCCATTGCTCAGTTTCTCGCCGAACACGCTCAAGCTGCCCGACGAAGGCCGGGTGAGCCCGGCCGCCACGTTCAGCAACGTGGACTTGCCACAGCCCGTAGGGCCGACGATCGAGACGAACTCGCCGTCGCCGATCGTCAGATTCCCGCCGGAAACGGCGGTGTAGGTCTGAGCGTTCTTGCCATTGCCGGCGAAGGTGCAGGTCACGTTGTCAAAGCGCAAAGCCTCACGCATCGCTGTCTGGCCATGCTCGAGAGTGATAGTGCACGGCGCGGTACTCATGGCTGGATCTCCGCCGCTTTCTCGACAAACCGGTTGTCATAGGTCGAGGCGAGATCGATTTTGGCCGACGCCACGGTGGGGTCGAACGCCGACAGCACATCACGCACGGTCTGTGCGCCTTTTACGGTGATCTCTCCGTTCTGTGCGATGCAACGGCGGCTGTTCGTGAAGGCATCCGCATACAGTGCCTTGTTCTCGCCCAAGTACTCAGGCGGCACATTGTCAGCGACTTGCTGAGGCGTGGCTTTGGCGATCCACTTCTCCGCGCGCACGATCGCATTGGCGACTGCCTGTACCGTCTTCGGATTCTTATTGATGAAATCCTGAGTCGCGAACAGGCTCGACTCGGGATAATCCGAGCCGAACACCTTGACGTTACCCTCCGCGGTACGCATGTTCTCCAAAGGTTTGAGGCTGCCGTCTTTGGTCAGGATCGTGGCGCTCGGATCATTGACGATCAGCGCATCGATCTGACCCGCCCTCACTGCCGCTACCGCTCCCGCAGCCTGGCCAACACCGATGATGGAGACGTCCGAGGGCTGAAGGCCCGCCTTGTGCAGGATGTAGTTCAGTGCCATGTGAGTGCTGGAGCCGGGCGCACTCACGCCGATACGCATACCCTTCAGATCCTTCGTCGACTTGACTTCGGCCTGACGCTTCTGGGACACGCCAAAGATCCAGCCGGGACAAATGACCTGCGCCGCGATCACCACGAGGTGCTGCCCCTTGGTAGCCATCGTGATGGTGTTCGAATAGGCGCC
Organism: Paraburkholderia sp. RL17-381-BIF-C; assembly: GCF_046026435.1. Classification (NCBI taxonomy): domain Bacteria; kingdom Pseudomonadati; phylum Pseudomonadota; class Betaproteobacteria; order Burkholderiales; family Burkholderiaceae; genus Paraburkholderia; species Paraburkholderia sp. RL17-381-BIF-C. The sequence goes on from NZ_JARESX010000070.1 coordinate 16,279, forward strand.
CGCTACCATGTCGGAGCTCCCACCCAACAACGCCTCCAATGTCTTGGACCCACCGGAGAAGGCAGCGATGTGCACATCCAGCCCCTCGTCCTTGAAGTAGCCGCGTTGCATCGCGACGAGCATGGGCAGATAGGTGATGCCGACGGAGGCGGCCGCAATGTGAAGTTCGGGTTTTTCAGGCACGTCCTTGGCCACGGCCGCGACAGAACCGCAGCCAAGCTCGAACGCGACGCAAAGCGCGATGGCAAATTTCAGCTTCATGGTTGTCTCCTCCCTTTCCGGGGATATTTGGGTGCGACCTACCACCGAGGACGGACCGGGTCTTCACGACCCCGATTCCTGTGATGCTGAGAACGGCCGAGGATCATCGGCTCCTCATGCTCCCGATCCTCGTGCTTCTGACTTTTGTCCTGCTGCTCAATGCGCGCTTACGCTGCCTGCTTGCGCAGTGCCTCGACTACCGCATCGCCCATGTCTCGGGTACCCACGGATTGCGTGCCCTCCTGATGGATGTCCGCAGTTCGATAGCCGGCGGCTAGCACTGCACGCACGGCCCGCTCGACGCGGATCGCGGCATCTTCCATGCCGAAGCTCTCACGCAGCATCATCGCAAGCGACAGGATCGCGGCGAGCGGATTGGCGATATCCTTGCCTGCAATGTCCGGCGCCGAGCCGTGCACAGGTTCGTACAAACCCTTCCGGTTATAGCCCAGCGATGCTGAAGGCAGCATGCCGATTGAACCGGTCAACATGGCCGCAGCATCCGAGAGAATGTCTCCAAACAGGTTGCCCGTGACGATTACGTCGAACTGCTTGGGTCGACGCATGAGCATCATCGAGGCGGCATCCACGAAGAGATGACTCAGTTCGACATCCGGGTACTCATCGCGCCCGACGCGCGTAACCACTTCGCGCCACAACTGGCTCGCCTCCAGCACATTCGCCTTGTCCACCGAGCACAACTTGCGGCTGCGGCGTCGCGCGCTTTCGAAGGCAGCACGCGCAACCCGCTCGACCTCTGATTCCGAATAGCGCATTGTGTTGAAACCTACGCGCTCTCCGGCCTGGTTGGTTTCGAACCCGCGCGGTTGGCCGAAATAAGCGTCGCCATTCAATTCACGCACGATGACGATATCCAGCCCATCGACGACCTCGGGCCGCAAGGTCGAAGCGCCGATCAGTTCCGGGAACATGTAGGCCGGCCGGAAGTTGGCATATAGCGTCAGCGCCTCGCGCAATTGCAGCAATCCTGTACCGGGACGACGTTCACGCGGGATATCGGCCTCGTCGGCCACCCCCACCGAACCGAACAGGATCGCATCGGCCTTGCGCGCCAACGCCAGCGTGGGTTCGGGAAGCGGCACACCATGGGCCTGAATGCCCGCCTCGCCGATGGGCGCCTCCTGAGTCTCGGCATGAGGAGCCAGGATCCGCAGTACCTTGACAGCCTGCGCCACCACCTCTGTGCCGATACCGTCACCCGGCATGACTGCAATCTTCATCTGAACTTCTCCTTGGTTGTTATCCGTGAGAGTGCGTCTTCAATAAGCTTGGGCACGGTTGCGCTCGAACCCGTCAATGCGGTCCTGATGCGACAGTGTGTAGTCGATCTCGTCCATGCCGCGCAGCAGACACTGTTTCGCAAAGGGCTCCAACTCGAAGACATGGACAGAGCCGTCGGGTAACGTCGCCGTCTGTGCGGGCACGTCGATGGCAATGCGGCTACCCGGACTGGCCACCAGGGTGTCCAGCAGTGGCAAAACCACGGCCTCGGGCAGCACGATCGGTAAGAGCCCGTTTTTCAGGCAGTTGATGAAAAAGATGTCGCCGAAGCGTGGCGAGATCGCCGCACGGATACCGTAGTCATACAGCGCCCAGACGGCGTGCTCCCGCGACGAACCGCATCCGAAATTGTGGTTCGCTACGACGATGCGAGACTCCCGGTAAGGCATCTGGTTGAGCACGAAGTCCGGCCGCTCCGCACCGTCGTGGTCGAAGCGCAGCGCACGGAACAGAAACTGGCCGAAATCGTCGGAACGAGGTTTCTGGAGGAAGCGTGCCGGCAGTATCTGGTCGGTATCGCAGTTGATGGCTGCAATCGGCACCGCGGCTGAGTCAAGGTAGTTCAGGCTGTCCATCTTCAGACTCCCATGAGGCGGCGCACGTCCGTCAGGCGACCTGTCACCGCGGCGGCGGCAGCCATGGACGGGCTCATCAGGTGCGTGCGCACACCCGGCCCCTGGCGTCCCACGAAATTACGGTTTGAGGTCGAGGCACAGCGCTGGCCAGGGGCAGCGATATCGCCGTTGGTCGCGAGGCACATCGAACAGCCGGGGAAGCGCCACTCGAAACCGGCTTCCCTGAACACGTGGTCCAGCCCTTCGGCTTCGGCCTGCGCGCGTACCTGGTGCGATCCGGGCACCACCCATGCCTCGACGCCGGGTGCAACGCGGCGACCGCGCGCGACCTCGGCCGCGCTGCGCAGGTCCTCAATCCGCCCGTTGGTGCATGAGCCGATAAAAACTCTATCGATCGCCACGCCTTCGAGCGCCTCGTGCGGGTTCAGTCCCATGTATTCGAGTGCCCGCAACATTGACGCCCGGAGATCGGGGTCAGCCTCATCCGCAGGATCGGGCACGCGGCGATCGATCGCGCATGCGTATTCAGGCGTGGTTCCCCATGTCACCATGGGCGCAATATCAGCCACGTCGATATGCACCTCGCGATCGAACACCGCGCCTGCGTCGGTGAACAACTCGCGCCAGTGCGCCATCGCCCGCTCCCACTGTGCGCCTCTGGGGGCGTAAGGACGGCCGGACAGATAAGCGAACGTGGTGTCGTCGGGAGCGATCATTCCGGCACGGCCGCCCGCCTCGATGGTCATGTTGCACAGCGTCAACCGCCCTTCCATCGATAAACCCGCGATGGCCGAGCCGGTGTACTCAATCACGTGGCCTGCCGCGCCGGCCACGCCAATCCGCGCGATCACGGCAAGAACCAGGTCTTTGGCGGTAACGCCCTGCCCCGGCCTTCCGTCGAGGACGACGCGCATATTGCTCGATTTGCGCTGCCACAGGCATTGTGTGGCGAGCACGTGCGCCACTTCGGTTGCGCCGATGCCGAATGCCAGCGCACCGAGCGCGCCGTGGGTCGATGTGTGGCTGTCGGCGCAGACGACGGTCATGCCAGGCAGACTTAATCCTTGCTCGGGTCCGACGACGTGGACGATTCCGCGCCGCGAGTCATCCATGTCGAAGAGCGTGATGCGCGACTCCGCTGAATCACGTTGCAAAGCCGTGATCATGCCTCGCCGCTCGGGGTCCTCCACGGACGCCAGATCGTTCGCCATGCTGGAAACGTAGTGATCAACCGTGCCGAAGATACGCTTGGGGGAGCGTGGTTTGAGTCCACGCTCACGCAACATGTCGAACGATTGAGCCGTGACGTCGTGGACGAAATGCCGGTCTATGAACAGCAGGTCCTGCCCATCGTCGCGGGTCATGACCCGGTGAGCTTCCCAGATCTTGTCGTAAAGGGTTCGCGGACCACTCATCGCTTGGTCGAATTGCATTGCTTCGTCTCACTCCATCAATTTATCGACCGTGATCAACACGGCCATGCGGTTTCGCAATTGATTCTGGTGTGGAAGCATCATGCATCAGGCACGCCGGCTCGTTCGTGGTCTTTTGGAAAGGCACCATCGCCGATCGCGATGACGAGATTCATCGCTTTCGACGTTCTCGACGACGCGACAAAATTTCGTGGCCTGTCGGGATCAAGGACGCAATGGCCGGCAAGACGCGTCAACGGCTCGTAGCAAAAGCGCCGTGCGGGCAACCGCTCGATCCGCAAACGCTTCGCGATTGGGGTGTGAGCCCTTAGCAGACCCCCCGTCCGGTCAACGCCGGATCGTTGCAACGCCTGTTCAAAGGTGCCTATTTGTTAGCGGGCGACACGCCCACCCGCGATGGAAACATGAGTTCCCGGCGCAGCGAAATCGCTGTCAACTTGAGCGGCATCGCGTCGAGCGTTTTCGGATCGTCGATGACGCCAAGCTGGCGCCCCGGATGTTTTCCAATCACGGCACCGCTCGCGTCATTCCGTTGCCCGCGCAATCGCCTGACAATCCGGTCAAACGCGTGCCATTGCTGTGCGAGCAATCCGCCACTAGCGATGACACGCAACGCGAGGCCGAATGCGGAAATTGCCGGGTAACGGGGCAATCGACAACGGCTCGCCGTCGATCGCCCCTTAGCCACTGTTGAATCCGCCCTGTGAAGCGGACGCCGGTCAAAGCAACCCACCTTGGGACTGCTTATGTTGATTACGAATGGAGGTCGAAGAGCGGCAGCCCGCAGGCGCTTACATCCCGTCTGCCCGCTCAGCGAGTCGTGAAGGCGCGAATCCTTCGTCGCCCACGATCTTTCTTTGCCGCGCACAATACTTCGCAAATAGTGCGGTCAACAACGGCGCCAGCAGCGACGTGACAATCGTCGACGCGGCAATCTGCGGTGTGGCGACCGCGACGAGCGACGCGAGGTGCGGATCGACGGCTGCAATGGCGATTGGCGTCGCGACCGCGTTGCCGGCGGTCGTCGACACGGCGACACCGGCCACGCCTGAACCACCGGCGAGACGGGACGCCGCGATGTTGACCACGCCGCCAATGATGAGCGTTACGAGCCCGAGCAGGATGCCCGACGCGCCCGCGCCAAGGATCGAGTGCAGGTTGATCTACGCGCCGAGGCCGAAAGCAAAGAAAGGAATCAGGAGATCACTGCCTGATTTCAGAAACGCGCGCATGTTGCGATCGAGGTTGCCGAGCAGCATGCCGATCAGAATCGGCAGGATTGTCGCGATCAGGTCGATAAAGGGAATCCTGGCGAGACCGGACATGCCGAGCGCGAGCATGGTCACGAATGGGCCTTCAAGAATCGACAGTACCGCGAGCGCGCCACGATCGACCTCGTCACCAAACTGTTTGGTCAGCGCCGCGTAGAGCCCCATGTTCGCGTTGGTCATCGCCGCGATGATCGCCATGCTGGACAGCCCGAACACCGGGCGCCCCTTGAACAGATAACTGACCAGCAAGCCGATCGCCACCCCGCTCGCGAGCTTGGCGAGCGTGATCGCCGCGCCGTTCTTCAGCGCGCGCGGCGCGGTTTTCAACTGTATTTCGGCACCCATGCAGACGAAGAACGCCGCGAGAATCGGCAGCGCTCCGTGCGCGAGCGAGGTTGAGAAACTGCCGATGGTCAGTACATGCGGGAAGAACGTGTTAAGCAGGCTGCCCCACAGCAGCGGAATCACCATCATGCCACCGGGAAATCTCTCGATGGTTTCCTTGATCTTCATTTCGATTCGTCTCCGTCGGAGGACGCGCCCGCTCGGGTGAGCGTGGCGCCCCACCGTTGTCCATATTCAATAAGGCAACTTCACGGACTGCGCAGGCTGCCAGGGCTCTGCCGCAGTCCGCTTCAAGGATGCGTCACATCTGCGCGCCGATCATCCAGGGCACGAACTCTTCGTTGCCGACCCCGAGCGCTTCACTCTTGCTCTGCGCGCCAGATGCGACTTCGATGATCATCTCGAAGATCTCGCGGCCCTTCTGCTCGACCGTCGTCTTGCCATCCATGATGTCGCCGCAGTTGATGTCCATGTCGTCGACCATGCGTGTGTACATCTTCGTGTTCGTCGCGAGCTTGATTGACGGCGCCGGCTTTGCCCCAAAGCATGAGCCGCGGCCGGTTGTGAACAGAACGAGGTTCGCGCCGCTCGCAATCTGGCCAGTCGCGCCCATCGGGTCGTAGCCTGGCGCATCCATGAACACGAGTCCCTTCGTGTCGACTGGCTCGGCATAGCGGTACACCCCCATCAGCGGCGTCGAGCCGCTCTTGGCGACCGCGCCGAGCGACTTCTCGAGAATCGTGGTGAGCCCGCCCGCCTTGTTGCCCGGCGTCGGGTTATTGTCGATGCTGCCCTTTTCCCGCTCCGCGTAGCTTTCCCACCAGTGGATCCGCTCGACGATTTTCTCGCCGACCTCCGCGGTAATCGCGCGGCGCGTCAGCAGGTGCTCAGCACCATAGATCTCCGGCGTCTCACTGAGGATGGCGGTGCCCCCGTGTTGAACGAGCAGATCGACCGCGGCGCCAAGCGCCGGGTTCGCCGTAATGCCCGAGTAACCGTCCGAGCCGCCGCATTGCAGTGCGATGTTGAGGTTGGAGATCGGCAAGGGCTCGCGCTTGACCTCATTCGCAGCCGGCAGCATCGCCTCGATCGCCGAGATTGCCGCATCGACGGTCTTCTGTGTGCCGCCATGCTCCTGGATCACGAGCGGCACCATGGTTGCACCCGGCTCGACACCTTCCGCGATAAACAGCGCACCCATCTGGTTCGCTTCACAGCCGAGCCCGATCACCAGTACGCCCGCGAAATTCGGGTGGCGGATATAGCCACCAATCGTACGACGTAATTGCTGCACGCCTTCGCCATTGTGATCAATGCAGCAACCGAAACTGTGCGTGACCGGCACGATGCCATCGACGTTCGGATACGCATCCAGCCTGCCGGGCGCGGAGAAGTGCTGCGCGACGAGCTTGGTCACGGTTGCCGAACAGTTGACCGTGCTGAACACGCCAATGTAGTTTCGCGTAGCCACCCGGCCATCGGTACGACGAAAGCCCATGAACGTCCGCGATTCTCCGGCAGGCGCAACCGCCTTGACGTCCTTGCCGAACGCGTAATCGCGCGCGAAATCGCCCATCGACACGTTCTGGGTATGCACGTGCGCACCCGGTTGGATATCCTGCGTGACGAAACCGATGATCTGCCCATAGCGCCGCACCGGATCGCCGGCTTTCAGCGCGCGCAGCGCAACCTTGTGCGCACCGGGGATATCGTCGCGCGTAACGATGCCGCCGGCCTCGGCGAGCGTCGTGTCCGCAGGTATCGGACCGCGCGCGATTGCGACGTCGTCGTCCGCATGCAGCCTGATGACCAGTGAAGTAGAATCCGTCATGTTTTTCTCCTGAATCGTGGGGGACGGACGCACCCGAGATTGATGCATCTCTTCAATGTGCCCGTTCTGCCAAATGGTCGTTTCTTGCCAGGAGCGGCGCAAATTGGTCAGGCCACTTCGGCCGGAGCAGAGATGGGATTTCACAGACTTTCATCCGGCATTCTCGACAAGGTTGTGCGGCAGATCGAGGAAAACGTGCTTGACGGCACTTGGGCTTTATCTGCGCGCCTGCCGGCCGAGCGCGTGCTCGCGGAGCATTTCGGTGTGTCGCGTCCGACCGTGCGTGAGGCGATCCGTCACCTGATCAGCAAGGGGATGCTCGAAGCGAAGCGTGGCAGCGGTGTATATGTGGTGCAGAAGCAGCTTCCCGCACTGACTTCGCCGTGGCTGCAACTTGTCGCCGAGCACCCGCCGCTGCGCGAGGAGACACTCGAGTTCCGAATGGTGTTTGAGTGCGCGGCAGCACGTTTCGCAGCGCAGCGCTCCACACCCGAAGAGCTACGCCGGTTGGAGTCTCTGCTTGCGCGGATGCACGATGCGGTGATCGGGCACGATGTCGATACCGAGGCGCGAATGGACGGTGAGTTTCACACCGCGCTGACCGCAGCGGCGCATAACCGCATGCTCGGGCAGTTCTATGCCAGCGTGATCACCATGTTGCGTGACCATATCGCCGCGAACACCTTCGACGCCACCGCGAACAACGCGAATGCAGCCGTGCAATCCGCCATGCGCATGCGCCAGCACGAATTGATTTTCCTCGCAGTGCGTGAACGCAATCCGGAAGCCGCGCAGCAGGCGATGTTCGCGCACATCGATTTTGTTGGGCGGCAGTTCATGCCCGCTACGAGCGCGTAAGGCAAACAAACGGCAAGGTTGCCGTCGCCGGCACTATCGTACTGATTGAAGACACGCCCCACGAGCGAGGCAGATCCGGCGTCGAGCACCGAGGCATGTCACGTCGGTTCGACCAATAGCCGCCACGAAGGCAATCCGCGCGAAATACCTTGTCGCTGCGACTATCGCTGCACATTCGTCATCACCTCCGCTTGAGCCGTGACCGAACCCGCGCCAGCTTCATGACGCAAACACGACACGGCAACTAAGCGCGTGGGTCGTGAAGCGCATCACGCCGCGCTGCGCTTTCGGCATGCGTTCACTGATCTCCGAGCGTCCCGCTAGACGCTATGCCGCTCTTCCAGGCCGCACTCTCGCGAACAGCGGATCGCCGTCCGCGAGAGCCCAGGCGTCCGGGACAGCTGCCCGGATCAGAACCCTGCGGCCAGGCCGTCGCGCCGGGTGTCGCTCGCGGCAACATAACCGCGCTCGGGGTCGTTGCGGTCGAGCTTCCAGATGTACTGCCCGGAACCGAAATCCATATACGGATCCTCAATCGACTTGATCGTATGACCGAGCGCCTGGAGCGCGCGCACGGTGTCCCGATCGAGCGTCGCCTCGACGTCGACTGTGAAGTCCCGATTGACCTTCCAGCGCGGCGCGTCGCACGCGGCCTGCGGCTGCTGACCGTAGTCGAGCATGCGTACGATGGATTGCAGATGCCCTTGCGGCTGCATGTCGCCACCCATCACGCCGAAGCTCATCACCGCTTCCTGGCGGCCGTCCACCTGCTGGGTCAGAAATGCGGGGATGATCGTATGGAACGGCCGCTTGCCGCCTTCCACCACGTTCGCCGATTTCGGATCCATCGAGAAACCGTAGCCACGGTTCTGCAGCGAAATGCCGGCGTCCGGCACGACGATGCCCGAGCCGAAGCCCATGTAGTTCGACTGGATGAAGCTCACCATCATGCCGCGCTCGTCGGCCACCGACATATAGATGGTGCCGCCCGCCTTCGGCATGCCGAAATCGAACTGCGTGGCGCGCTTCGGATCGATGAGTTTGGCGCGCGACTTCAGGTACGCGTCGTCAAGCATCTGCTCGGGCGTGACTTCCATCGAACGCGGATCGGCAACGTAGCGGTAGACGTCGGCGAACGCCAGCTTCATCGCTTCGATCTGTAGGTGCTGCGATTCGATGCCGTCGACCGGCAACGCACCCATGTCGAACTGTTCGAGAATGCCCAGCGCGATCAACGCGGCGATGCCCTGCCCGTTCGGCGGAATCTCGTGCACCGTATGACCGCGATAGTCCTTGCTGATCGGCTCGACCCAGTCGGCGCGGTAGTTGCGCAGGTCATCCATTGTGAGCGCGCCGCCGCCTTGACGCGAGAACGCGGCAATCTGCTCGGCGATCTCGCCTTCGTAGTACGCGCGCGGACCCTGCTCGGCCAGCTTGCGCAGCGTCTTCGCGTGGCCCGGAAAGCGCACCAGTTCACTCACTTCCGGCGCGCGGCCGCGCGGCATGAAGGTGTCGGCAAAGCCCGGCTGATCCTTCAACTCGGGCACGGCCGCTGCCCACTTGTACGCGACGACGCTCGCCACCGCGTGGCCGCGCTCGGCGATCTCGATGGCCGGCTCCATCAGGTCCGCAAACGGCAGCGACCCGAACTTCTGATGCAGCGCCTCCCAGCCGGCGATCACACCCGGCACCGTCACCGCATCCCAGCCGCGTTTGGGCTGCTTCGCGAGACCGTTTTCCTCACCGTACTTACGCTTGAAGTAATCGACACTCCATGCGGCGGGCGACACGCCCGACGCATTCAGCCCATGCAGCTTCGCGCCGTCCCACACCAGAGCGAACGCGTCGCTGCCGAGACCGCACGAGACCGGCTCGACCACCGTGATGGCGGCCGCCGCCGCGATAGCCGCATCGACGGCGTTACCGCCTTTCCACAACATCCGCAGGCCGGCTTGCGCCGCAAGCGGATGGGACGTCGAAACAATGTTGCGCGCGAAGACGGGCAAACGGGGGGTGGGATACGGGTTTTGCCAATTGAAACGTGTCATTGCGAACTCAAACGAAAGTGATGAGGGAGCCGTCGCCCAGCGAAGCGGTCATGGAATTCGGTTACGACTCGCGCGGATCGAGCGCATCGCGCAAACCGTCGCCGAGCAGGTTAAAACCGAGCACGGCTAGAAAGATCGCGATGCCCGGGAAAATCGACATCCACGGCGCCTGACTGACGAAGTCCTTCGCGGTGTTGAGCATCGAACCCCACGACGGCGCCGGCGGCAGTTGGCCGAGCCCGAGGAACGACAGGCTCGCTTCGGCGATGATCGCGGTCGCGATCGTCAGGCTTGCCTGCACGATGATCGGCGGCAGCACGTTCGGCAGAATGTAGCGCATGATGATCCGTGCATGGCCGAGCCCGATTGCGCGCGCGCCTTCGACGTATTCCTCAGCCTTCACGGTGATCGCCTGGCCGCGCGTCAAGCGGACAAAGCGCGGCATCGCAGAGATGCCGATCGCGGCCATCGCGTTGGTCAGGCTTGGTCCGAGAAACGCGGCTAGCGCGATAGCGAGAATCAGGAATGGAATCGACAACAACGCATCGGCGATTCGCGAGATCACGCCGTCGACGAGCTTGCCGAAGTAACCCGCCAGCAAACCGAGTGGCACGCCAATCAAGACCGCAATGCCAACCGATACGACACCAGCAAGCAGCGACGCGCGCGCGCCCCACAGCAGACGGCTCAACACGTCGCGGCCAAGTTCGTCGGTGCCGAACCAATGCGCCGCCGAAGGCGCCTGGCGCACGGTCATGAAGCTCGCCTGCACCGGGTCGTAATGTGACAGCCAGGGTGCGAATACCGCCATCAGGACGATGAGCAGCACGAGCGCCGCGCCAAGAACGGCAGCGCGATTGCGCATGAATTTCGCGATTCCGCGGCGCTTGCGGCGCGGCAAGCCGGCCGCCTGCGATGCGGCGCGCGCGTGAGCGGGGGTTGTGGGAGTAGCCATCAGCCGCGCCTAAGTCGGGGATTGAGGAGGACGTACAGAACGTCGGCGCACAGGTTCACGACGATAAAGAACAATGCGGTGACGAGCACGACGCCCTGCACGACCGCGTAGTCGCGATTGAACACGGCATCGACGATGAGCTTGCCGAAGCCGGGGATCGTGAAAACCTGCTCGGTCAGCACCGCGCCCGCCAGCAGTTCGCCGAACAGCAGCGCGAGCACGGTGACGATCGGAATCAGCGCGTTGCGAAGAGCGTGCTTGACGACCACGGTGCCGCGCAGCAGCCCTTTGGCGCGCGCGGTCCGAATATAGTCGGTGCGCAGCACGCTCAGCATCGCGCTGCGCGTGTGGCGCATCAACTGCGCGCCGAGCGACGCGCCGAGCACCAGCGCGGGCATCAGCATCGTCTTGATGCTCAGCCAGAAGTCTTCGGTCGGCGACACGTAGCCGGACGACGGCAGCAGATGCCAGCGCACCGATACGATGAAGATCATCATGATCCCGAGCCAGAAGTTCGGGATCGACATGCCAGACAGCGCGAAAATGTTCGCGCCGTAATCGAGCGCTCCACCGCGGCTTGCAGCGGAAATGACGCCGGCCGGAATACCGATACCGATCGCGAAGATCATCGCCATCGCCGCGAGTTGCAGCGTGACCGGCAATTTCTGCGCGATCAGCGACGTCACCGGCACGTCGGTTCGCAGCGACGCGCCGAGATCGCCGTGCACGACGTCGCGAACCCATAGAACGTATTGCGTCGGCACCGGCTCGTCGAGATGGTACTTGACGCGCAGCGATGCGATCAGCTGTGGATCCTGATCTTCCCCGGCCATCGCCGTCACCGGATCGCCGGGCAGCAGCTTCTGCAGGCCGAAGATCAGCATCGACACGAGAATCAGCGTTGGAATGGCGACCAGCATGCGATTGGCGATGATCCGCAGCATGATCGGTCAGCCTTTGATGCTAACGCCGCGCAGGCGGATCAGGCCGTCCGGATAGGGCGTGAAGCCTTGCACCTTCTTCGACAGCTCGAACGGCCAGGGCTGGCTATAGACATAGACGATCGGATCGTCCTCGGCGAGCAGCTTCGACGCCGCGTCGTAATCCGTTTTGCGGTCCGCCGCGGTCAGTTTCACGCGCGCGGCGTCGAGATACCGGTCGACTTCAGGGTTGCAGTAATGCGCGTAATTGAGGTTGCCGGCGCACGTATTGAACTGATGCAGGTTGCCGTCGGGGTCGACGCGGCCCGACCAGCCGAGGTACATCGCCTCGAAGTCGCCGCTGTGCGCGGCATTGAGCTCGGTCGCGTAGTCGGTCGGCCGCAGCTTCAGGTTGAAGCCGGCTTCGCCGACCATCGCCTGCATCATCTGCACGATCTGGCTCGACACCGTGTTGTTCGGATAAGTGAACTCGATGTCGACGTGCTCGTGGCCCGCCGCTTTCAGTAGCGCCTTCGCTTTCGCGACGTCGCGATGCGGCATTGGCAGCGACGCGTTGTAGTACGGGCTCGACTTCGGTATCGCCTGGTTCGCCGGCGTGAAGATGCCGGCACCGATCACCTGGTTGATCGCATCACGGTCGATCGCGAGGTCGAACGCCTGCCGCACGCGCTTGTCTTTCAGCAGCGCGTTGCTGCGCTTACCGTTGCCGACATTGAACGTCACGTAGTAATAGCCGAACCCGCTGACCGGCGCGAACTTGCCGCTTGCGTCGCTCTTGACCGACGCGACATCGGACGGCGCGAGGCGTTCGAGCATGTCGAGCGAACCCGAGCGCAGATTGGCGAGCCGCACCGTGCTGTCCGGAATGGGCAGGAAGATCACGCGCTGGACCGGGTATTTATCGGCGTCCCAGTAGCCGGGGAATTTTTCGAGCACGACTCGATCGTTCTGCACGCGCTGGACGAACTTGTACGGGCCCGAACACACCGGATGCGCGGCAACGCCGGCCGGATCGGCCAGCGTCTTCGGCGCGAGCATCATGCCGGCGCGGTCGGTCAGCGTCGCGAGCAGGGCCGCGTCCGGCTGTTTCAACGCGATCGCGACCGTGTAGTCGTCGATTACATCGACGTGATCGACCGACGCCAGTTCGCTCTTCCGGTTGCTCGTCGGCAGCGTGCGGTCGCGGTCCAGGTTCGCCTTGACGGCGGCCGCGTTGAACGGCTCGTCATCCTGGAACTTGACTCCTTGACGCAGCTTGAACGTCAGCGTCTTGCCGTCGGCGCTCGTCGTCCACGACGTCGCCAGCATCGGCACGATCTTCAGGTCCGGCGTGATATCCACCAGCGAGTTGCACAGCGACGCAAACACGATCCGGTCGACGAGTTGCACGCTGCGCGCGGGGTCGAGCGAACCGATGTCGTCCTGCAGGCCGATCCGTATCGTCTGGCTGGTCTGGGCCATCGCGGCAGTGGCGCCGAGCGCGAGCGCCGCGGCAATCAACATTCTTCGCATGAGGACTTCCCTTTCTCTTCTAATTCAAAAAATGGTGCGCTAAACGGCATCGGTGCGTCGGCAACTTGATGCTTCACTCGATCTTCATCTCGGCCAGTGGCTCAATCGCCGCCGGCGGCGGCCAGCGTTGCCTGACGGTCGCGGTAGATCGCGAGCCGCTCGGCCAATTTCGGGCTGACGTTCGTGAGCAGCGGCGCGCCGCCGCCGGTGTTCTGGATCTCGCGCCAGAAATGGCACGCCACCTGCCGTCCGTCTTCGAGCCGCTCGCTGACCGGCCGCACTTGCGCACAGTGCGGCTTCGCGTGCGGACAGCGCGTATGAAAACGGCAACCGGACGGCGGCGCAGTCGGACTCGGCAGATCACCGGACAACGCTGGCTTCGCGCGCCGCTCGTGCGGGCTGCTCGCCGGAATCGCGCGCAGCAGCGCTTGTGTGTACGGATGCAGCGGCGCGTCGAACAGGGCATCGACATCGGCCAGCTCGACAATCTCGCCCAGATACATCACGGCGACCCGATCGCTCATATGGCGGATCACCGCGAGGTCATGCGCAACCATGATCAGCGTGAGGCCGAGATTCTGTTTCAGTGTTTCGAGCAGATTGATCACCTGCGCCTGCACCGAGACGTCGAGCGCCGACACCGGCTCATCGCCGACGATCAGCTTCGGCTCGCCGGCCAAAGCGCGGGCAATGCCGATCCGTTGTCGCTGGCCGCCCGAGAATTCGTGCGGGTAACGGTCCGCATAGGCCGGTTGCAGGCCAACCGTGCGCAGCAGTTGCGCAACGCGCTCGCGGTGCTCGACGCCGTTGCGCGCGAGCCCGTGCAGCGCGATCGGCTCGCCGACGATCTGACCGATCGTCATGCCCGGATTCAGCGAGGCGAACGGATCCTGAAAGATAATCTGCATTTCGCGACGCAGCCGCCGCAGCAGCGCGCCTTGCTGGTGGGTGATGTCCACGCCTTGATAGAACACCCGGCCGTCTGTCGAGTCGATCAGACGGAGCAGGAGTCGGCCCAGCGTGGACTTGCCACAGCCAGACTCGCCGACGATCGCGAACGTCTCGCCGGCGTTGACCGCGAACGACACGTCGTTGACCGCATAGACAGTGGGCGTGCGCGTGAAGAGATGCCGCGCACCGCCAAAATGCTTCGTCAGTGCGCGCGCCTCGATGATCGGCGACGGCGAACTCGAGGCCGGGTCCGCATGCGGCGTTGCTGGAGTCAACCTCGTCATGCGAATTCCTTGCGTGATAGCGGCGCGGCGACCTGTTCGACCGGCGCTAGCCAGCAGGCGACGCGATGCACACCGTCGATCACCTTGTCGGGCGGCGCGGCGTCGATGCAGCGTTGCTCCGCGAACGGACAGCGCGGCGCGAAGCGGCAGCCATGCGGCATCATCTCGGGCGACGGCACGGAACCGCGGATCGTCGCGAGCGCGCCTTCACGCTTGCCGACCGACGGAATCGCGCCCATTAGTCCGATCGTGTAGGGATGTTGCGGGTCGTCGAACAGATCGGCGACGGTGCCGTATTCGACGATGCACCCCGCGTACATCACCGCGACATGGTCGGCGACTTCCGCGACGACGCCGAGGTCATGCGTGATCAACACCATCGCGGTGCCGGTCTCGGCTTGCAGATTCTTCACGAGTGACAGCACCTGCGCCTGGATCGTCACGTCCAGCGCGGTGGTCGGCTCGTCGGCGATCAACAGGCGCGGGCGATTCGCGAGCGCCATCGCGATCATCACGCGTTGGCGCATGCCGCCGGAAAGCTGATGCGGGTACGCGTCCAGCCTCGTTTCCGGCGCCGGGATCCGCACGAGCCGCAACATCTCGAGCGCTTGCTCGCGCGCCTGGCCGCGCTCGACATGGCGATGCCGCCGGATGCTTTCGCCGATCTGCTCGCCGACGGTGAACGCCGGGTTCAGCGACGTCATCGGCTCCTGGAAGATCATCGACAGCCGGTTGCCGCGAATATCGGCCAGTTCGCGCTCGGACAGTGAGAACAGGTCCCGGCCTTCGAAGTGCGCGGTACCGCCGACGCGGTGCGCAGGCGGGCTTGCGAGCAGACCCATCAGCGCGAGCGACGTCACACTCTTGCCGCAGCCCGATTCACCGACGATGCAAAGCGTCTCGCCAGGGCCGACTGAAAACGACACGTCGTGCACGAGGTTCGGCACCTCGGCCGCGCGCGAGAACTTCAACGAGAAGCCGCGGACCTCCAGGACCGGTCGACGGTCGGCATCGGGCATGCTTGAAAGCTCCATATCGGACTAATGGTCCTGTTCAATGCGGACGTTCTGGGGCGATTATCTGGTGCGCTTTACGTTGGAAAATATTAATATTTCTTGGTCACACTTAAATTTTACTTGTGGATGGGCAATGCCAACGCTGCGCATGTTGAGGACCTTCCGGGCCGTCGCACGAACCGGATCATTCGCCGCCGCGGCCGAGAGCGTCGCGCTGACGCAGGCGGCGGTGAGCTTGCAGATGCGCGCGCTCGAGCAGGCACTCGGCCGCCAGCTGTTCGATCGCAGCGGGCGGCAGATCGCATTGAACCGGCATGGGCAAGAGATCTGGCCGAAAGTCGAGCAGATTTTCGATCTGCTGACCGAGCTCGAGGGAACGCCGACGGATTCGATGGTCGGACCGGTGACGATCGGCGCCGTGGTATCGGTGATCGGCGCGCTGTCGCTGGTCGTCGCGCGGCTGAAGGCCGCCCATCCGCAACTGGATGTGCGGCTGCTATCGTCGCGCTCCGACGAACTGGCCAAGATGGTTGAGGCGGGAGAGGTCGATATCGCGGCGATCGTCGCGCGTGCCGACATCACGCTGCCCGACACGCTGAAGTGGACGACGCTCTGCACGGAGCCGCTGATGCTGATAGTCAGCCGCAAAATCACCGATACCGATCCGCAGCGCATCCTGCTCAGCCACCCCTTTCTGCGCTTCGACCGTCGGGTGCGCACCGGGCGCGTCGTGGAGCATGCCTTGCAGGCGGCAGGCCTCGCGGTCAACGAGTACCTCGAACTCAATTCGATCGAGACGATCGTGGCGCTGGTGCGCGAAAATATCGGCGTCACGGTGCTGCCACTTCTGCACCGCGGCAACTGGCACAACGATCCGTCGCTACGCGTGCTGTCGATTTCGAATTCACCGGTATTGCGCACGGTCGGCATGATCCATCGCGCGTCGTATGACAGACGCGCCATCACGCAGGCGATTATCGATACGCTGCACGGCAGTTAGGCGGCCCAGCTGTACGCGTGGGGTTGGCTGGCGAGAAGAGAAGAAAGGTGATCGGGAGGCCGGTTAACTGAACCGTTTACCGGTGTGCAATCTGAGCGCGCTCGTCGACCACACCGGCAGGCAGATCCCCGACGCGCTCACAGCGATGACGCGACAATTCCGCGCGACTGCACGCCGCCCATGCCTTGCTCAGGCGCCACGAAGTTTCACGACTTATCCGACGGCCGCGG
The DNA here is from genome assembly GCF_046026435.1 of Paraburkholderia sp. RL17-381-BIF-C. Classification (NCBI taxonomy): domain Bacteria; kingdom Pseudomonadati; phylum Pseudomonadota; class Betaproteobacteria; order Burkholderiales; family Burkholderiaceae; genus Paraburkholderia; species Paraburkholderia sp. RL17-381-BIF-C. The sequence continues at coordinate 33,092 of NZ_JARESX010000070.1, forward strand.
AGTCAGCATCAGCGCCAGCACCGCGACCCCAATCACCAGCAACACGCCGCCATACACGGTGTCGTTGCGGGTGTCGAACAGAACGCCGTGAATGACCATCGCCATGCCGGCGAGCGCGACGAACACCGCGATGGCCGCGAACACGATCCGACGTTCGGCGTGAATCATGGCGCTCTCCCGCAAGATGGTTGGTGCCGTAAGACGCACAGGAACAACGGAAGACTTCCAACCACGCACTATTCTCTTTCTATCGACGACAAATCGCGCAGGAAGTCGAGCCGAAACCTCAATCTATCGTAGATGGCGATCGGCCAATAGTAAATACGGATACCGCCTGGCTGCCCTCATACCCAAGGCGGCGGTCTGAGCGCAGCGCAGGCTTTCTTCGGATTGAATGTGTACTCAGGGATGCAGACGATCGACTGCTAAGGTGGCTCATAATTACACGCCACGAGCCGGCGCTGATTGAACGCCTAAAACTTGGGATGACATTCGAAATTCATAGACGACCCATGCTCCGTCAGCACTTGCACGCCGCTGACGGTTTCCGTCGTCACGCTGGCTTGCATGCCGCGACGCTCGCAGTAATCGCGCGCCTGGTTCATGGCCTGTTCGTGCGCGCGCGCCCACGCCATGCGTCCACCGGTAGCGCTTGCCGCGACTGTATAGGTGTTGGGCTTGCTGGTGGCCACCACGTCGCTGGACGTGGCGCATCCCATCAGACTCGCGCACGCGGCGATGGCCACGACAAGGGCGCGCGCGCGTCCCGACAGCGGGTATCGCTCGTTGAGCGCGCCGAATGCCGCCGCCCGCCCGGGCGTGCGGTCCGAGACTGAGTTGAACATGTGTCACCTGCACTTCATTACGGATTAGTCGATATCGAATTATCCGTAATCGCGCGCAAGAGATCAGCCTCGCCATCTGAAAACACTGTTGCTTGCGCCTAAACAATCGCACACAGCGAGTCCACTCGGCTCTAACACGACATCAATTCGACCGCCTGTCACGCGTTCTATTGACGCAGGATCGTCGCACGCGCCAACGGTGGCCGCGTTATCTCGCGCCGTCCGTCCAACGCGAACGGGTCGGCACAGTCGTTGCTGTCGGTTCCCGTGTGAGCGCGCTCGGCACCTTTCCGCAGGCCCTGCCCCATCTAACGCTGATCAGCGCGGCCGGTCAGCTCGATCGCAACCTCGATAAGGTCCACACTCCGTGGACCTGAGCGCGGCGCGCCGCGCAAAAAACTTCCGCAATCGCACCTCAGCGTCTAGTCTGTAACCACACCATTCCAACCAGACCGGACATGAACCGGAGGAGACAGTCGATGGATCTCGAAGCACGCACCATGAAACGCGTAACGGTTCGGCTCGTGCCGTTCCTGATGCTCTGCTATTTCATAGCCTATCTCGACCGCGTCAACGTCGGCTTTGCTGCGTTGCAAATGAACAAGGCGCTCGGCTTTTCCGCGAGCGCTTTCGGTTTCGGCGCCGGGATTTTCTTCATCGCCTACTTTTTCTTCGAGGTGCCGTCCAATCTGCTGCTGGAGAAATTCGGTGCGCGCCGCTGGATCGCGCGAATCATGTTCACATGGGGCATTCTCGCGGGCGCGATGGCGTATATCCCAGATATTGCGCGTTACACGGGGTTTTCGGCCGCGCACGTGTTTTACGGCCTGCGTATTCTGCTGGGCGTGGCGGAAGCCGGCTTTTTTCCCGGCATTATCTTCCTGCTCACCTTGTGGTTCCCCGCCGCGTATCGCGGCCGTGTGGTCGGCTATTTCATGGCGGCCATTCCGCTGTCCACCGTGATCGGCGGGCCGATTTCCGGCGCCTTGCTGTCGATGGACGGCTTCGCCGGACTGGCCGGCTGGCAATGGGTCTATCTAATCGAGGCGGCGCCCGCGCTAGTGCTCGCGTTCGCGGTGCTCTACTACCTGACCGACAAGCCTGCCGACGCTAACTGGCTCGCCGCAGACGAGCGCAACTGGCTGGTCGCGCGCCAGAAACAGGAGCGCGATCATCGCGAAGCCGTGCATGCTTTCAGCGTGAAAGAAGCGCTCTTCAATCCGCGCGTGCTCGCGGTCGCACTGATCTATTTCGGTGCGAACGCAACCAACTACGGGCTGAGTTTCTTCCTGCCGCAGATCGTCAAATCGTTCGGCCTCACCAACCTGCAGACAGGCTTCGTGACGTCGCTGCCGTACATCGTCGGCGTAATCAGCATGGTGTTCTGGGGACGGCATTCGGACCGCAAGCTCGAGCGCAAACGGCACGTGGCGTTCGCACTGCTGGTGGCGGCCGGCGGCATCGCCGCGGCTGCCGGGCTCGACAATCCGGTGCAGAAGATGATCGCGCTGTCGATCGCCGGGTTCGGCATCTTCGGCTGCCTGCCGGTGATCTGGACCCTGCCGGCCGCATTCCTGTCGGGTGCGGCGGCGGCGGGCGGCATCGCCGCGGTCAACTCGCTTGGCAATCTCGCGGGCTTTTTCGGACCCTACGCGATGGGCTGGATCAAGGACAGCACCGGCGGCTTCGGCGCGGGTCTGTTGTGTCTGTCGGGCGCGGGACTCGTCGGGGTGGCGGCCGTTCTGCTGCTGCATCACGACGCTTCGCTCGAAGCGTCGTCCGGTTTTTCGGAACCTGACATCGCGGACGGCGCGGAGGCGGCGCGGCCCTAGACGCGATTATTTCCGCCGCGACCGGAACGGAACGGGCCACGCCGTGAAAGGCGGGGGCCGGTGCATATGAAGGCGCGCCGCGGCCGCGCGCC
>NZ_JARESX010000071.1:0-34843 GCF_046026435.1 Paraburkholderia sp. RL17-381-BIF-C
ACTAGCGACCGAACCAGGCCTGGGCAGGTTTCGCAGACGAATAGCTTGCTTTCGTCGATGAAGGAGTCAGTCATGTGAGCGCGACTGCGCGCCTACAAACAGCGAGCTGTCCGGCACGTCGAGCGAAGCAAGTGACGCTGATCAGCTCGGTCTGTTCAACGAAGCCGAGGCGCAGGCAGCTGACGCCGACGCGGCGCCAGCTCGCGAGGACGCTCCCGGCACACAGGTCGCAGGTCATGCGCGCAGTAAGTGCGGACGCAAACCGCTTGATCTAGGGCTGCCTCGTGAAGTCGTGCGCCACGAACTGCCTGAGTCGGAGCGGTTCTGCTCACATGACGGCGATGCACTGGTCGAGATTGGCGTCGAGACGAGCGAACAACTCGACGTGATTCCCGAGCAGGTGCGCGTCATCCAACACCAACGGGGCAAATACGCATATCCATGCGGCTATCTGGGCATCAAGCTCACGCTGGCGCCTGCCCGTGTCATCCCGCGTGGCCTGCGCACTAAATCTGCGCTGGCGTGGATCATCACCGGCACGTACCAGTACAGCATGCCCATATACCGTCAGGAGATGCTGTTACGTCGCCTTGGCGGTGATATCTCGTCGAATACACTGGCCACGAGTGTGGTGCGAGTGGGTCAGGGCGCCCCAACCGGTGATCAACCTGATGCGGGCCATCCTGCTCGAATCGGAGGTATCCATGGAGACGAGAAGACCTTCCAGGTACTGAAGGAGCCGGACGAAGACCTCAGTCAAAGAGTTACCTATGGGCGCAGTCAACGGATCGGGCCCGCCCGTGCGGATGTTCTCCTACTCACCGGGACGGGGTGCACAGCAACGGCCGTGACAAAAGGCGACACCGTGCAACTGGTCGGCTTCGGCTCCCTTTCCACTGGCGCACGTGTTGTCCGGGTCGGCCGCGATCCGGCGACTGGCGCCCTGATCCAGATCACGGCTGTAAAGACAGTCTGGTTCACCGCAGGCAAGACGTTCAAGGATGCAGTGGACAGGTAACCTAAAGTCGAATGCAGGCGTACGGGGTTGTAGGCGCCGACGATGCACTGGTCAATGTAGCGCCGTGCCTCGCCCTAGTTGGCGTACTGACGCTGCCACACACGCTCCATTTTCAGGTTCAGGAAGAACGGCCCCATCTTCAAGTTATCCCGGCAGTTGATGTCCTCGAGCAGTTGCCAGTTCTCCACTTCGAGCTGCCGGATCCTCGTTGATTCGGGATCGTTCTCCTACCGACCTGTACGAGGAAATTAGGCGACTTCAGGGGCCGCGAAACAGCGGCAAGGTCATGTCGCATAAAAATCCACTGGCACACAAATGTGTCTTCATGAAAGACATGCATGCGCCTAGAAGGTCTTATCTCCAGAAAAAATTTGACCACAACAAACTACACGAATCAATAGTTCAAGGCATTCTCGGCTAACGCAATCGCGTTGGCTAAGTAGGCATGATATTCGCATTGGTACCGAACGGGGAACAAATGGTCGTTTGAAAGCAGCAGTTCGCCTGAACACATTGAGGGTTGGCATTCGCGCGTCATAGTTATCCGCGTGGACGAGACCGAAAGCGACTTAGCCGCCCTGTTCACAGGCGGCATGTGACCGAACGAAAAAGACAAAAGGAGACATTGATGGAGGTTTTGCATTCAACGGGCGCCAGTGAGGCGGCTGTCGACCAGTCGATCGACGAGAAACGGAGAAGCGCTATCAAAGGCGCCGTTTTCTCTGAATTCATCGATATGTTCGACATTTATCTTCCAGTTATTATCCTTGCGCCAATACAAGCTTACTTCCTGCCACGTAATGTCTCCGTTGCGCACCAGGGGATCCTCGAGTCGCTCGTGTTCGTCACGACATTCCTTGGGCGACCGCTTGGTGCGCTAGTGTTCGGACGCTTCGCAGACCGGGTAGGACGCCGCGTCGCGTCGATTGTTTCAGTCAGCGGCTTTGCCGTCGCGACGTTGGCTATCGCGCTGATACCCGGCTATGAATCGATCGGAATCGGATCATTCTGGCTGCTCGTCCTGCTGCGGTTTGTCGACGGAATTTTTCTCGGTGGGGGTTACACCGGAGCGCTGCCTCTTGCAATTGAATATGCAAAGAAGGAGCAGCGCGGACTCGTAGGAGGTCTTATTCTCGCGGGCTTTCCAGCAGCGTACGTGGCGATCAATTTCGTAGCTATGGTCATGTTCGCATTTTTTCCGGTCACGGGTCCAGGCTCAGCCTATGCGACGTGGGGTTGGCGCATTCCGTTCGTTCTGGGTGCCGTGATGGCGAGTCTGCTTGCATTATATTACGTTCGCAAAGTGGTGGAATCGGAGGTATGGCAACGCAAATCGTCCGTGAGGTCCAGGAGCACGGCGGCAAGCGGTCTCGTAACCGGGGGTTCGCGCCGCAATCTAATTCAGGTTCTCCTGATGATGACGGGCTTTTGGCTCACGCAAAACGTGGTCGGCCTGTTCGTGCCGACAGGTGTTCTACTCAAGATAATTCATCTCACGCCGTTTCAAATGACGGTCACGTTGATGGCATCTTACGCTGTGCTTTGTTTCTCGCATATTGGCACAGGTATGTTGGGTCAGAGAATCGGTCGACGCACGTTACTGGCCATCTTAAGTGCGATGACAGCTACCGTCGGTGCGGGTCTGTTGCACGTCTTGATGAATGCACAGGGCAAGCCGCTTATGGTCCTCGCGCTGGTCGTATGCGCGCTTGCCCTTATCGTTAGCTCGCCGTGGGCTGTGCTCGTCACTTACATCAACGAACGCTTCGCTACTGGTGTTCGGGCGACCGGCTTCGGCGTCGGTTACAGTTTGTCGGTGGTCGTCCCTTCGTTCTACGCGTTTTACATGAACTGGTTGGGCACAATTATGCCGATGCATTGGGCTCCCATTACGCTGCTCTGCGTGGGCGGTGTGATTTCCTGCATTGGGGTCTTGATGGGACCAGAAACGCGGGATGTCGAATTGTAATTTGGTCGCAGACGAGCATACAGGCCGCCTTGTAAGGCGGCTTCTGCGTAAGCATCCAAAAGCTGCACGGTCGCGAATTGTGTTGACGCGCGTGACGGTCGGCTGCTAGCGGACGGGATCGATGTGTAAAGCGGCGGTCTAAGAAACCACATTTGAGGGTAACAGTTCGTCGATCCAGTTCACCGGGCGAGCTGCGGTGCGCTCGATGCACGCAGTGCAGATAGGCTTCGGGATCAATGCTAGATAGACCTGCAGAACCGATCACGCTGTACGTCGCGGTTGAGCGTTCGCCAGCGGAGTCGGCACCAGCCGAGGATGCCGACTTGTGAACATCGCTCGTAGTATCTACTACAGGAAGCTCCGCGAAAATAGGAAGGCATTGCGTGCCGAATCGTTCCGACGGGCGATCGAAACGGTGGTGGACGGATGCCACGCCTAAGGGTATCAGAGACTCACCCATGAGTTAAAGCGGCGCGGCTCGCCGTAAATCACGATTAGTTGAAAAGAAGTACAGCACGAACCGGCTACATTCATCATTTGGCTACATGCTGTCCGAGGAATTTGGGCAATGTCACCTTGCCCAGTAGCAGGTCAATGTCTGATACCCGACGTATCCATGGGACGGGGTCCACTCCAATTCGTGAGTCAGGATTCAGTGCAAATCAACCCAGAGTCCACGCGCCAACCTGACGTGAGTTGAGGTCTTTAAGGGACAGCCCCACAGCAGATTGCATTTGCCAGGGACATGTGTCTCTGAAGTAGGCGTGTTTGAACTGATTCTCCTTCGTCGCTCAATTCTGCCGCTAATGGTTAGATGGCTCAAGTTGCCGGCGCGAGTCAGCACGAAGGAGAAGCGCATATACCCGGAATTCAGATCTTTGGCACGCTTGTAGCTTAAGTAGCTCTCACAGAATTTTCTGCGCTATTTGCTGCGGCATAGCGGAGCAAGCCAAGCAAGCCAATTGCCTATCACGTCACACTGAGGAATGATCTAATGCTTCCACTTGAAGGATTGTCGGTTATCGATTTTTCCACGCTACTCCCTGGTCCCTTGGCAAGCCTTATACTTGCTGAGGCAGGCGCTGACGTCATAAAAATTGAACGACCAAGTTCTGGTGATGAGATGAGAACGTATCAACCGCGTGTTGGCGAAGACAGCGCAAACTTTGTCATGCTCAACCGAGGGAAACGTAGTCTTGCTGTCGACCTGAAACAACCTGAGGTTGTTGCGCGCGTACGGGCGCTGATTGAGCGTGCTGACGTGCTCATCGAGCAGTTCAGGCCGGGTGTGATGGATAGGTTGGGACTCGGATTTGATGCGATGCATTCCATCAATCCAAAGTTAGTGTACTGCTCTATTTCAGGCTGGGGCCAAACTGGGCCCAAAGCGAGCGTAGCGGGCCACGATCTAAATTACCTCGCCGAAACCGGAATTCTAGGGCTTTCTGCGGGTGCAGACGGTGCTCCGGTTTTGCCGCCGGTACTTGCAGCCGACATCGCTGGGGGTGCCTTTCCGGCGGTAATGAATATCATGTTCGCATTGCGGGAGCGTGACCGAACAGGCGAGGGTGTTCGGTTGGACATTTCAATGGCCGACAATCTGTTCGCCTTTCATTATTGGAGCATTGGGAGCGGGGCGTCCGGGAGCGGCTGGCCCAAGCCTGGCGCGGAACTGGTCACGGGTGGTTCACCTCGTTATCACATTTACCCAACAGCCGATGGTCGTTACCTGGCGGCCGCCCCAGTTGAAGAAAAGTTCTGGCAGCGTTTCTGTCAAATTATCGGGCTGACCCAGGAGCTAAGGGGTACAGAGATAGATCAAAGGGTTGTCATAGCGGAAGTGCGACGCCGGATAACGGAACAAACGTCGGCATACTGGCGCGACGCTTTCGCAGGACAGGACGTATGCTGCTCGATCGTCGCGACGCTCGAGGAAGCGATGAGTGACCCACATGTCATTGCACGTGGGCTATTCGACCACAAGGTCAAATCTGGAGAGGCAACGTTGCCAGCCTTACCTGTTCCCGTGGCGCCAGTGTTTCGTTCGATCGCTGAGTTGCGGGTCGCGCCAAGTTTAGGCGACTCCAATCAGGAATTGCTGAACTTGATCTGAGCACATAGTTGCTGCGCATTTTAACTCTGTAAAACGGAAGTAAGCCGGTTTAAACCCGGCTTAAGATACGACTAACCAATTCGGCAAACGTTGCGCGAGCACCGCGATGTAAAGTTATGAACATCGATCCAAAAAGCGTATCTGCCGATCAGAACTATAAACTCATTACAGGGCTCATTGTCCCTCGCCCAGTTGCCTGGATTACAACGCTTTCCGAGAACGGGTCAGTCAATCTTGCGCCATTCTCGGCTTTTGCGCAGGTCACGCATACACCGCCGCTTCTGATCGTGGCAGTTGGAAAACGAGGCGAAGTGCGCAAAGACACCGGTCGTAACATTGTCGCGACGCGGGAGTTTGTCGTGAATATTGCAACGTTTAAGGACGCTGACGATGTTCATGCATCCTCGGTCGATCTCCCCTATGGTGAAAGCGAGATCGACCGGTTGGGTCTTGCGACAGCTCCGTTGAGGGTTATCGGAGTACCCCGATTAGCACACGTTCCTGCCGCGATGGAGTGCAGACTGCGGGAAGCAATCGACTATGAAGATTCAGACAGTATAATTTTCGTCGCAGATGTGGCGCAATTCTACGTATGCGATGATCTTCTGCGAGACGGTAAAGTTGCCACTAGAGACCTGGATCCAATAGCCAGGCTTGGCGGTCCAAACTATGCCGGTCTTGGCCGATTTAAGACTGCTAAACCCCCAAATTAGGCGTTTCATTCATGGCGCTAACGGGAGAATGAACGAAGGCCGATAAGTGGTGCGATCCGCAGTAATCTTTCAGTACGCGATGTAACGTCAAAATGGCTACGGCGTCTTATTCAAACGCCGTAGCCAGGCAAAGCATATCTGGAGTCAATCTCATCGACACGCCAAAACACTAGAAAAGGTGCAGGATGCCAGCCTGAACGCCGATGAGGCGCTTGCCGTTGACGTCGTTCCCAGTAAAGTTCACAGGCGCTCCCGAACCGCTGAAACGAAAGCCAGCAGTGCCCTCGTTCTTGAGGTAGTTCGCGAACGCATAAAAGCACGTCTGCTTCGAAATACTGTAGTAGCCGCCAAAATTCGCACCATATGCGTCATTCGCCCCACTTTTTGTATCCTGGATCTTGCCGATCAATGCACCAATACGAAGTGCGGGGCTGATGCGATAGTCAGCGGAAATCTGATATACGTTATAGAACCGCTCCGCGTTGGGATCTGTACCCGAGAAAAAATTGTTCGGGACCGAGACATTACTTAGAATCCCGACAGCGTTGTTACTGGTCGTGGCACTCGATGTCGAATTGTTGGTTCGCACAAACGTTAGATAAACCTTGCCAGCACCATAGTCATACCATGTGTGCAGGTTGTGATACTGAATCTTCGTCTGAATCGGACCGTTCGGCGCGGGCTTCGCGAGCAGTCCGGTGTAGCCCGCGCGGAAAGGGCCATTTGTATAATCCAACTCCCATTGATAGAGCGCTTGAGAAGCAATGCCACCACCGGCGATGCCTGGCATCGCGTAATGAAGTTCGATCTGAAAATTAGCGATTCGGGGAGACCGATAGGATATGTCATTGTCGAACCGGATCGGCATACCTATGATCTCGACTATGGAGCCATAAGTTCCCGCAGCGGTGTAGTCATAGTCGGTGGCGTACGCGAAAGCCGGGGCAATTTGCCGCCCTACCTTGAATGTCCCGTAGGATGAGTTTTCGATCCCGACCCATGCCTGACGGTCGAAGAGTCGGCTACTGTCGTTGAGGGACCCGCTAGTTGAATTGAATCCGCTTTCCAGCTGGAAGTTGATCTTGCTGCCATAACCAATATCTTCGGCACCGCGCATACCAAAGCGGCTACGTGCGAGCGCACCGTCGTTCATCGATAAAAGGCCTTTTCCCTGACTGCTATTCATCCACCCCAGGTATTCGTCGATTAGCCCGTAAAACGTGACGCTAGACTGAGCATAGCTTCCGGCCGATATCATTGCCAGTACGGCACCTAGGAGCATCCTTTGACAGTTTTTTTTGCAATTTGATAGGTGTCTCATAATTAAAATTGTATGTATTCTAGTAGATTGATACGCAATCAAAAGCCGCTCGCGAACACTAGCGTCGTGGCGTCGCACGGTTCACCCTGGCAAGGCACATGTTTTTATTTGAGCGGCGTGACTAGTGCTGCGGATCGGGTTTTGCTTCCAACTGATGGGCTTGTTGTGATCTCCCTGACGAGGTGATGGGAGCCAGAAGAAAAAGGCCACCCGCTGCGACAACGGAGGGAATGGAGAGCATCGCGAAGACTGCACCAAATTTCCAGCCGATCGAAGTTAACGCCGCGCCGAGAAATGCGCCGAGGACGCCGCCGGCGCGTCCGGCGGTGAACATCCAGGAAACGCCCGTAGACCGACACTCAGCTGGGTAATAGGCAGCCGCGATCGTTGCAAGGGAGATACTCGCACTCGTCACGAGCGCTCCCGTGAGGAACATAAGAACGCCGAGCACAACGGGCAGGCTCAGTGCCTGACCTATTACCACCGCCATTACCGCGATAGTCAGGTACACCACGGCAACCACGAGCTTAGAATTAAAGCGATCCATGAGGAAGCCAACAGCGATGCCCCCGAGAACGCCACCGATCGGGAAAATCGAAGACAGGAGTGCCGCGCGCTCAAAGCTGAATCCTGCGTCGCGCAACAGGAGCGGCAACCATCCCGTCAGGAGATAATAGATAAGGAGATTCGCGAAGTAGATGACCCAGAGTACGAAGGTGCCGCGTCGGTATTCGCGTGAGAGAACGAGCCATCTATTCGATCGCCCTTTCCCGGTATGTTGGTGCATTGTGAAGGTGCAATTCGACAACTCTGCAGAAGGCGATAGGCGACGCAACACCGTGACTATCTTTTCATCTCGGCGCTGCAACTGTACGAGATACTGAGGAGATTCCGGAAGCAGCCACATGAGCACCAGTGCAAAGACAATTGGTACGAACCCTCCACAGGCGAAAACGCTCTGCCAGCCGAACTTCGGAATCAGCCAAGCTGATGCTGCTCCAGCGACCGCGAGACCTGCGGAAAAGCCCATCAATTGCGAGTTAACCGTCAGCGAACGTATTTTCGCTGGCGCGAATTCCGACATGAGTGCGACGGAATTCGGCATCGCTGCACCCAGACCGATCCCCGTGAGGAGGCGGAGTGCTGTTAGCGCGTCAAGTGACGTTGCGAAGGCGGACAGGCCTGAGAAAATGCCGAAAATTAGTGTAGAACTGACCACAACGCTCTTACGTCCGAATTTATCCGATAGTGGGCCACCGAGGAGGGACCCGAGTCCGAGGCCGACTAGCGCAGCGCTCATGACAGGACCAAGCGCTGCGCGTGCAATATTCCAGTCCTTGGAAATGGAGCCTGCTACAAAGCCGATCGCGGCCGTATCGTAACCATCCATTGCCACGACCATGAAACACAACACAAATATGAGCCAGTGGTAACGGGAAAAGGTTTGTTGGTCAAGAAAATGACCAACGTCAAGACTCCGTTTTGCGGACATTCTTGTCTCCGAAATTTGATTTTTGTACTTTATTGCGAAGTGCGAACCATTCAACGCAACTCGCGGCTTATTTTTCGGCCTCCCGACATCGAATGCCGGGTCGGCCTGGACAACGAATAAAGCGCTGATGTCTCAGGTTTGTCGCGAGCGGTAGTCGGTATAGCCGCGCGCGTCTGACCCGTACCAGTCTGACGGCCGCCGCTCAGCCAAGGGGTAACCGTTAGCGAGCCGTGCAGGTAGATCTGGATTGGCGATGAAATCACGGCCGAACGCGATAATGTCGGCCCGGCCTGCTTTCAATTCCTCGTTTGCGGACGCACCGGTATATTCTCCGGCGACGACGAGTGGTCCATTCCACAGTGGCCGAGTGAATCCCACGACGTCAGGGAGATCTATCCCGTGCTCTCGTACCACGGATTTAGGTCCTGAGACCTGAGAAGTGACGACATGGAGATACAGTTGATCCAGCTCTGAGAGGGCTGGGATCAGATAGCGGTAGAGGTCCGCCTCGTTCTGACTGGTCGCGCCGTTGAATTCGCTAAAGGGTGAAAGCCGGACACCGACGCGTTGCTTTCCGATTGCCCGTGCACACGCCTTGGCAACTTCGATAATGAAGCTGGCGCGTTTTTCGACGGTTCCGCCCCATTCATCGTTGCGCTGATTCGTGGACTCGTGAAGAAACTGCGCGGGTAGATAACCGTTCGCGGCGTGAATTTCGATGCCATCGCATCCTGCAGCGATCGCGTGCTTTGCGGCATTGGCATAGTCGGCAATGGTCGAGCGCACTTCGTGATCGGATAGAGCACGCGTCGCAGGTACCGGCTGCAGTCCATTTGCCGTATTGACGGTTCGCTCAAACGCGATTGCGCTCGGGCCAACAGGTGAGAGTCCCGCAAACGAGTTATCCGGGTGCGCTATGCGACCCACGTGCCACAACTGCATGATGATTTTGCTCCGGGCGCGATGGATGCGCTCCGTGATAGATCGCCACCCGTTGACGTGAGCTTCGGTGAAAATTCCGGGCACATTTAGAAATCCTTGTGCCTGAGGAGAAATGCTGACCCCCTCTGAAATGATCAGACCGGCTGTTGCCCGTTGTTCGTAGTAATCAGCCATGATCGCGGTGGGTGTACCATCTGCCGCGGCCCGGGACCGTGTCATTGGCGCCATGGCGATACGGTTGCTCAACGATAGATCGGCGAGTTGAACCGGCGAAAAGAGAGGTGTAGCTGCATGACTTGAGCTTTCGATGATAGTACTGCTCACTATGTAATCTCCATATTTCGCAATTTTTCCGTGATATTGGAAGTCATCGATGATGATAACGTCGAGCTTCTCTAACTGGTAATCGACAGCGGGCGGATGGAGCGCATCCAAGGTCGCCTCTAGTCTTCGACTCGTTGCCTTGTCTAGGCCGACGGAGTCTGTTTGCATGGCGGCATCTCACGCGCCGAGACAGCAAGAACGGCTTATCGCAGAATCCGCCTTCCAGTCCCAGCGAGCGGTCAGCACGATCTTTCAAATCAAAGTTCCGAAACCTGATCGATACGCCGATACTTTCGGTCGTTGAAAGAAAGCGGAAAGACCGGTTTAAATTCAGCTTTATTGCGTTGGCAGCACGAGCAGTACAGGAATCTGGCTTGGTATCGGGGAAAATATCAAGCCATCTCCCGAATGGTGGTAATGCGATTTCCGTGCCAAACCTCGGCCGTTCAGTTGAAGCGGTGTTGGAGTCTCAGATCCAAGGGCATAAGCTCGATGTTGCCGTGTTTGTTCGTCCTATTTGTCTATTCGAATGACATACTTGTATTCGGCGAATACATTTGATCTGTGGTAACGATAGATCGCTGAGACGGCCTTGAAGGTTGCTCGTTCAGAAAGCTGACTCGCATGTGGTCGAAGAGGTATCGTCCGCCGGCGGCCAATTCTGCTCCCGGTACCTAGTGTGAGTCGTCGCTCGCGACACAGAGCACTGAGCCAGCGATTTCATTGACATCACCGAGACGACGCAGCGATACCTGCGAAGCAAGTTCAACCTTCCGGGCCTACACCTGTTCATCTGTGCGGCCACTCGGGCGTGTAGCGGTGTATCGATCGCTGCTGGGCTAATCGCATTCACGCGGAATCCGCGTTCAAGCAATTCACACGAGTACGTTCGGGCCAATGAGCGCACAGCTGCCTTAGACGCTGATAACAGCGATTGGCCATCTCTACCGAATGGGTTGAGAAAGGAAGTCATAGGTGTCGGTAGGGATTTGCTATGCGGGAAGAGACCGCCGGCATTAAGATGGCTCCTGCCGAAGCGACAGTCGCTTAGGGCGCTAGTCACCGATCCAAGGTTTTTCGGGGCCAAATATGATGACTTCGCGAACCGGTAGGAATACCGTCGGTACGGTCATGTTTCGCAATGAACGCGACGCCACGAAAGCGTTATCTCGAGCCACAATACTTTCAAACCACGCTTCCGCGAGAAAGTCGTAATCGAAAGCGCCAGCATCGGATGCGAAGCCACCGGCGGTGGAGGGGTCCAGATGATTCAGGACCAGCTTTGCCGGGCGCATGAGTTGAACCGACGGTAGCGCCTGCTTGGTATAGAGGATCAAGGCCTTATACGGCAAGAACTTTCCATCAGGAACGGTATCTTCGCGTCCCAGTACAGAAACCGTTTTGTTTAAATCGAAGAGATATTGTTCGTCGGCTTTTACTGTATCGAAGTCCGGCTCTTCGCGAAAGCCGCGTGAATAGTCGTCACGCGGCACCTGTGTGGTCATTGTGACGCCATCGAAGAGTGGGTCTGCGCCATCCGGCAGATCGTCCACGTGATTCTGGATATAGCGTGTGGCGAACTTCCGGAAACCATGGAGTCCTGCGGCGAGCGGACCATGGTTGTGTTCGTAGTAATGGCTGAAGTCCCGCCGGGACCATCCCGAAGCGCGCTTCAGGAAAGAGTGACGCCGATATAAGGTAAGTGTGGGTTGACTCACGATATCCCCTCGCGCGCGCCTGTGCGGACCGCTGCAGGCATCGCAACCGATGTTTTCACCCTCGTGGTTTCTGTATTTTTTAGTGACATCAACTCCTCCATGCTGGTTATTGCACGCCTATGGACGGTTGCGGGCCGCAACTTATATGCCAGTGTAGTTCTGGTGTGGGTGGCAGATGGGCAGGGTCTCGCGCTGTCCGGGGAAAACGGGCGGACAGCCTACCGTCTGTGGCGGAAGGATTCGGGCCGGGGGTTCCAGCTCCCCACTTGGCGATAGGCGGGCCAATACCTACCCGGGCTCAAGTTCGAAGTGCTGCGATACTGCGGATTTTAATCTTGTGCACTGGTCTGGCCAAAGCCTCTACGTCAATGATTCTCCACGTAGGAACGCGCAGAGAAGTGACGTTGATCCCTCGTTTTTGGCCACACGTGATGAGGTGGCTCAGTCACAGTGCTCCGGTGTCTGAGCATGGACTTTCCTTTGCATCTCTGGATACCGTCTCACATTTGAGCCGATGAATCCGTCCTGCGCCCGAACTCTCGTGGGGATGAGATGCCTGTGCGATGACGGAACTGCCCGTCATCCGAGTGTGGCAAAAAATGCTATGTTTCCTCATATTGAGCCGTGTGCGGCTTTGTGCGATTTTGCCGGCTTGTTTGACCCAGCGTCGGCGCAGATTTGCGTTCAGTCTGTGATCCAGGGCGATCGCCGTCAGCGATACACCTGGTCTTCGGCAGGCTGCCACCAACTGGGCTTTGAACTCGGCGCTATATCGCCAGCGTCGACGCCTTCCAACCGGCGTGTCTTCTTCGACAGTGTTCACGTGTCCACCTATTTAAGTGCACACGATGCTCCCAAGACCTTCGACGTTACTCAAGACGGGATGGCCGGGTGCTTACAATACATGCACCTTAGCGGGCATAAGCGCGGGGATCGACTTGGCACTGGCGATGATTGAGGAAGACCTTGGCGTGGACGTATCACACACAATGGCACAAAAGCTGGTTGTCTATCGCCGTCGCCCCCGGCGGTCAATCACAGTTTTCCGCGTTGCTTGACATGGAGCCCGAGTCGAACAGGATTTGGAGTGTGCTGACCGATATGTGGGAAAATATAGTCCGGACGCTCTCGACCGAAAGTCTGGCCACGATTGCATACCTTAGTCTGCGGGAGTTTGGGCGCGCCTTTTTTGCCGAAACTGGAGAGACGCCAGCCAAGGCTGTGGAACCCTTCGAGCAAAAGTTGCCCGGTCACGGGTCGAGCGCGGAGCGGAGCCAATCGAAGTCATTGCCCGTAGTGCAGGCTCGTGGATCCTGAAAGAATGCGCTGTCCGTTCCTGAGAGTTTTCGACCATTCGCCGCAGAGTATTCGACGCATGGCGATAAATGAGCCGGCGAGGCCGCAACAAAATCCAGGGTGCTATGCACCCGCCAGCCGCGACGGGATCAATCGATCACCGCAAAACTGGCTTTCGAGCAGCAGTCGAAGCTCCGACGCAGCGCTGCCCCCACCAGCTCTTCATTTCAGCGAAAAGACCCTGAATTGAAATGTTTCAATCTATCTGGACCATACCGATGCAGGGTCATGATACGTAATCCTAAGCGTCAGTCGGTGTCATCACACATGCGTCCGCGGTTCCTCAATCAGGAGAGACACTCCTAACCCGGCCCGACGCCTGAGCCACGGACTCGGACGATATCTTGGGTCTCCGCTCAGGCTTTGCATGTTCTTCAGGGCTTCCAACAATAAGGCCGGCCCAATGAAGTCACCCAGCGCCAATGGTCCCCGTGGGTAGCCTAGACCAAGTCGAACTGCGGTATCAATGTCTTCAGGTGTGGCAATTGCTTGTTGAGCGATGTTGCTTGCGATATTTACGATTGCACAAATGACGCGTTGTACGACGAAACCTGCTGAATCACGTATCCGTGTAACAGGAATTCCGTCGCCGGAAAATAACCCGTGCGCAGCTTCAGCCGTTTCATCTGAGGTCACCGGTGTTGTCATGATTGTGCGGCGTTTTGTATCTTTAAACGGCAATAGCGTATCGATGCCGATCACACACGGGTAGGGTCTAGATTCTCTTCGGTTGCACACGCCGAAGCGTCTTTGCCAATGGGAGTCACGATAATTAAGGCATTATC
Organism: Paraburkholderia sp. RL17-381-BIF-C; assembly: GCF_046026435.1. NCBI lineage: Bacteria > Pseudomonadati > Pseudomonadota > Betaproteobacteria > Burkholderiales > Burkholderiaceae > Paraburkholderia > Paraburkholderia sp. RL17-381-BIF-C. Next base: position 13,752 of record NZ_JARESX010000071.1, read on the forward strand.
CGTAGGGCGTTTGCCTATTTCTGGACTCACGCCCAGAATCTGCAGCAGGTTCAATACCATACTATGCCCGCGCTGGTTCGCCCGACTGACCAAAATACTTTTAGGACGTGTGCGTAGCGACGTAACAGCTGGTTTAACTTCCTTCCTTCCATCAATATAGCGATAAAACCCCGTCCCGGACTTGCGTCCCAACATTCCGCCGAGCGAGCGCAGCGCGGTGATAGGTGAGGGTCGGAACCGAGGCTCATCGTAGAACTGCCGGTAGATCGTCTCCATCACTGGGTGCGATACGTCTAACCCAGTCAGGTCGAGCAGTTCGAACGGGCCCATCCGAAAGCCCCCCTGTTCGCGCATGATGTCATCGATGTCTGCCAAGTCGGCAACCCCTTCTTGTGCGATTTTTAGACCCTCAATGTTCATACCGCGACCTGCATGATTCACGATGAATCCGGGCATGTCTTTGCATCGCACAGGCTTATGTCCCAGGCGATGTGCAAACTCCGATAGGGAATCGCTGACGGCTGGGTCGGTTGATATGGCATCAATGATTTCCACCACTGTCATCAACGGGATAGGGTTGAAAAAGTGATAGCCAGCTATTCGCTGCGGATACTTCGCGCCGGAAGCAATCGCGGTAATCGACAGCGAGGAGGAGTTTGATGCGATGACCGCATGGCCGGCAGAATGGCTTCGAGCTTTTCGACGAGCTCCCGCTTGGGCTCCAGCCGCTCGGCGATTGCCTCGATGACCAGGTTACAGTCCGCCAGCTCGTCAAGGGAACTGCACACGTGCAGATGCGCGAATGCGGAATCAGCCCCAGCCTTCGACAGCTTTCCCTTGTCAGCAAGGGTAGTGAGAATATTTAGGATTGACTGAGACGCTTGATGGGCTGATTCCGGATTCGCATCAAAAAGGAACACATGTACGCCTGCCTGTGCGCAGATTTGAGCGATACCGCGTCCCATCGCGCCGGCGCCAACGATTCCAACCCGGTTGATTGGAACGTGCTTTTGATTTAACGCTTGCATGATAACTCGGTGCTATTTGCCTGGATTGCGACAGGGCATGACTCGTCGAGCCGGCTCGTCGCTCGCGCCCCTCGAAATGAAGAACGCTGATAGCGCGACGATGAGCCGAGTCCTGGCCTATGCGTTTCGGGCACGTTCGGCGGCGACGACTGCGCGGCGCGCGGGCGAATACGCCTCTTGGCCAAGGGATTCGAACAGCGCTCGCGTTACCCGGAAGTGATCGGCAAGACCTGTTCGCTCCAGCAGAGCAATGGGCCCTTCTGGATAACCGAGTCCGAGACACAAAGTTTTGTCGAGGTCCGCGGCGCTCGCCAGCTTTTCATCCAGACGTCTTAGTGCGGCATTGAAGTAGGGGCGAACTAGTCGGTCGACAATGCGGCCGGGAAAGTCGTGGCAAATCGCTACCTTGAGATTGGCAGCCTCAAAGGCGGATTTTGCTGCCTCCAGCGCTTCTGAGCTCGTGTTGGGCTGTTTCACCAATTCGACAAGCGAGGTCGGCTCTCCGTTGCCTAGTCGATAGCGCGCGAACCCGACTACATTCGAGCCCTCAAGACCGCTTTCTTCGCCAGTGTGTGAACCTAAGCATTCCGTGTCAAGTTCGACGGCGACAAACACGCGTGTCTGGTGCTCGGTTCCCTTTGCATAAGCCTGCCCGGCCCCCGTGCCGAGATAGTAAAGACCTTCTCCGCCCGCTATCGCGCCTCGTGTAAAGTCATGGGCCGCGGGAAACGATCTGCTTTGGCCAGATTGAACGATTTCATAACTCATTGTCAAGCTCCGAACATTTTTGTGTCGCTGTACACATGGAAGCCATGTCCTGTCTTCCTGCCAAGCCGTCCCGCCGCAATCATGCGACGAACGAGCGGGGGGCAGGCGGCCCGCGGCTCGTGAGTAAGGCCATACATAGCCTCGCAAAGCAGCTTTTGGGTGTCCATGCCAACCAGGTCCAGAAGTTCCAATGGACCCATGGGATATCCCAGTGCTGTTTTGATAGCAAGATCAATATCCGCGGCGTCTGCTACACCTTGTTCAACAAGTCGGATGGCGTCGTTATTGAACGGGATCAAAAAATAGTTCAGGATAAAACCTGGCGTGTCCTGCGTCCTCACAGGTCGTTGCCCCAAGGCCTCGGCAAACGCCCACGCGTGGTCAAATGACTGTTGGGACGTACTCATGCCTGGCGACATTTCGACCAGCTTCATCAGCTGGGCGGGAAGGCAAAAGTGCATACCCACGAAGCGATCCGGCCGACCCGACCCACCGGCGATCTCGGTAATGGAGATGGTCGACGTGTTGGAGGCGAAGAGCGTGCTCTCGTGGCAGACCTCGTTCAGCTTCTGAAACAGTTGATGCTTCGTGTCCAGGTCTTCGAAAATCGCTTCAATGACTATGTCGCATGCGGCCAGGTCCGCTATTTCGGTCGTGCCCGACCACAGCTCCATGGCTTGCGCTCCGGCGCCAGGAGGTATCTTGCCGCGTGCCTCGGATTTCGTGAAAAACGCGGAGGTTTGTTCTCTTGCTCGATCGAGTGCCTCCTGGCGCTGATCGAACACCAGGGTCTTAAAGCCTGCTCTTGCGGCCACGATCGCGATGCCGGCACCCATGGTGCCCGCGCCCGCCACTCCGACGGTTTTGATATTCGACATTGCTTCACCTATTTCGTAAGAAAGCTTCGACCAATCAGTTGCCGATGGACTTGATTCGTACCTTCCCAAATCTGGGTGATCTTCGCGTCCCGCATCAGACGTTCGACGCGGTAGTCGTTGCAATACCCGTATCCACCAAAAAGTTGAACCGCGTCCGTCGTCACCTTCATGGCCGCATCGCTAGCTCGTTGTTTAAGCACGGACGCTTCGACGCCGAAATCAGTCACCCCGGCATCTACCATTGCACCGATATTCCACAACAGGGACTCGCAGAGCAGTAATTCTGAAGCCATGTCTGCAAGCATGAACTGGACCCCCTGAAACTCGAGAATTCGCTTGCCTGACTGACGCCGCTCGTTGATGTACTCGGTTGCGTCCTCGAACGCCGCGCGAGCGATACCGAGAGCGTGCGCGGCAATACTCGGGCGCGATCGATTGAGTGAGCCAAAGAGAATCTTTAGCCCGTCGCCCGGGTTGCCGATAAGGTTTTGCCGCGGCACGCGGCAGTTTTCGAAGGCTAGCGTTGCCGTGCTTGAGGCACGTGTACCCATCTTGTGCTCGGTTCCGAGCACCGATAGCCCCTCAGTGCCCTTTTCGAGAACAAGCACGGAAATGGCGGCTTTCGAATCTGCTACGCCTGACCACTTTCCAAACAAGAGGTAAAGATTCGCGACGTCACCATTCGTGATGAAGGTCTTTCCGCCATTGATGACAATGTCGTCTCCATCTTCGGAAAAAGTAGTTCGCATGCCTGTGGCATCTGAACCGGCAGATGGTTCGGTGATGGCAAGCGAGGCAAGTCCACCTGCGGCAATGCGAGGCAGAAAGCGAGCTTTTTGTTCGTCGTTGCCATATTCCACAAGTGGCTTAACCGCGTGAAAATTCGTAGCCCAGATAATCCCAGTAGAGGCGCACGCCTTCGAAATCTCCCGTACACATGTGAGATAGCTCAAGTACGAGAGCTGTGCCCCGCCATAGGCTTCCGGAATAAACATGGCATTCAATCCGAGCTCATTGATTGCACGGACGTTATCCCACGGAAATGCCCCGCTGCGGTCGTAATCCGCCGCGCGCGGAGCAATTTGCTCTCGGCATAAATCTGATACGCTATCCAGCAACATGCGCTCGTCGTCCGTCAACGCGAGGTTGCTGTCAAGCTTCTGCAAGATATTCATCAAAATGTCCTCAAACTTCCTAGAGCACTATGCCTTGGCCACCGTCGATATACAGGGTCTCACCGGTCAGATAAGGTTGTGGCGAATGAAAAAGCATCGATACAAGCTTGCTAATGTCACTGACCTCTCCCGGGCCGCCTGTTGGAATTCGTTTTTTAAGGTATGCGCCAAGGGAGGTATCATTTAACTCGTCCCGATTTAGATCGGTTTCAATGTAGCCGGGCGCAACATTCATCACGCGAATTCCATCGCGCGCCCATTCGACTGCCAGACAGCGAGTAATCGCTCCCACAGCTGCTTTGGACGCACAATAAGCAGCGTTTCCCTTTACACCCAGTTTGTCGAAAAATGATCCAATGTTCACAATCAATGCGTTTTCAGCGCCCTGCAGGTAGGGATACGCGGCTTGGCTGACGAGGAGCACCGATGTTGCGTTGGTCCTCATTACACGATCGAAGTCACCAATTGGGAAGGCTGCAGAGGGTCCTTGAAGGTGAAGACCTGCATTATTTACGAGGCCAACAATGCGTTGTGTGCTCCACTTCGACACAGCAGAGAGTGCTTCGACGACTGAAGCCTCGTTGGTGATATCGCAACGAAAAGCGCTAATCCGATCTCGAAGCTCATCGGCTTCGTTCACTGTCGAGGGGATTTCGCCCGAACGGGAAAGGCATGCGACGTGAAAACCGTTCCTCGCGAGGTCAAGCGAAATTGACGCGCCGATACCTCGACTCGCGCCAGTAACAACTACGATGCCGCGTTCCTGGTCAAGCATCTTTGAACTCCGGTTTTCGCTTCTCCGCGAAGGCGCGCATGCCTTCCGCAGCATCAGCAGTGCAGTACGCCAGTGTCGACAAATCCGCTTCGATGTTGAGTCCTTCGGCAATCGTGGTCACCACGCCACGCTGGACGGCCTCCCGAGCGAACAGTGAGGCACATAAACTGAATCCGACGAATTCAGACATAAACATCTTCCCCATTTCGATTGGCGACGGCGACGATGCAGTATCGTTTGGCCTGACTATGCGGTTGACTAAACCCCAGCGCTCTGCGTCAGCAGCATCGATAGTTCGGCCAGACATAACGAGTTCGGTGGCCCGTGCTTCACCGACGAGCCTTGATAAACGCTGGGTTCCGCCATATCCAGGAATGAGACCTAGTTTGACTTCAGGAAGTCCCATCCGGGCGCCTTCGGTGGCAATCCGAAACGTGCAAGCCATCGCAAGCTCAAGACCACCACCGAAAGCATAGCCATGAAGCACCGCTACTGATGGGATACGTAGTGTGGAAAATCTGGAAAAAGTGCGCTGTCCAAGCCAAACGCCGTTGCGGTGGGCTGTGAGGTCGCGGTCCATCAGTTCCTTGATATCAGCGCCCGCGCAAAAAGCCTTATCACCCGCGCCGGTGACGATAAGCGCGCGCGCGTTCGAATCCTCAACACGGTCGAGCGCCTGGGAGATGTCGTCAATCATGCTAAACCGCAACGCATTCAGCGCATCTGGGCGGTTCAAAGTAAGCAAGGCATATGGCCCAGAAAATTCGAGTTCTATTGCCATGGTCAGACTCCTGGTGCGGACGGGGCGACGTAGCGAACCGGCCGTGGCTTCAAATCACCACGCGATGTCATCTCAACAAGCTTGCGCTTCAAGACCTTTCCGCTGGGAGTGAGTGGAAAATTATCAACAAGAAGAAAATATTCGGGCATATCGTATTTTGAAAGACCACATGAGGCGAGGTGTGCGAACATCTGTTCGGAGGTAACCAGTTCGTTTTTTTTGACTATCACCGACAGGCAGAGTTTTTCTCCCAGTCGCTTGTCGGCAACCGGAAACGCCGCGGCTCGCTCGACATGGGGATGCCGCATTGCAAACTCTTCAACATGTGCGGGATGAATGTTGTGTCCGCCGCGGATGATCAGGTCCTTCTTGCGGCCAACAACCCTGAGACAACCTGAGTCGTCAATGGCGCCCAGGTCGCCACTCATAAACCAACCGTGTATGTTGAAAGACGTTTCGGACGCAATTTGATTGCTGAAGTAGCCGAGCATCAAAAGCCCACCACGTCCGCCAATTTCGCCAATCTCGCCGACTTCAGCCGGCTCATCTGGGTTGTCCTGTTTCCAAAGCTTTATTTCGTAGCCACGGCAAGCTTTGCCACAGGTGGAGACAACGGTGTCCTGAGAATCCGACGGTACCGTATAACAGTGAGAGCCGTTCTCAGTCATACCATAGACGTTTTGCGGCGTGACATCCAAGTCGAGGAACCTTTGCGCGACCTCTTTAGGAATTGGAGCACCTGCCATATAAAATGTGCGCACGTTGCCCAGCGACCGGAGGTTTCGATCGCGCATCGCCTGCAAGATGTCCATCGCGTGAGTTGGAACGCCCATCACATAGGTTGCACCGCTGTCTAAAATCCAGTCAAGCCCACTTTTTCCGCCGCCCGGGTTTGTCAAGACCAGTTCGAAGCCAGAGACAAGCATCTGTTCTATCGCCACCGTGGCAATGTGGTGACTTACAGGACTGAGAGTAACGAGCGTGGTGTCTGCCGTATGATTCCAATCCTCGACCAGAGCGCGTCCATTCGCCAGCAGGGTGTTGTCACTGTGCATAACACCTTTCGGGTCGCCAGTTGTTCCTGATGTAAAGGCGAGATAAACAATCTTATCGGGGTCGAGGTTTGAACTCGCCAGGACCAACGGCGGTTGCCGGTCAGGAAACGGTAAAGAAAATGCTGATACCGTCCCCATATTTGTTAGCGCGTCAGGCATTTCAAAAATGGCCGAAAGCGCGGGAAGCTTGGAAATCTTTTCGAAGATCGAATGGGCCTGCGCGTCGGCCCCATATCCGTTCATACAGAAGAGCGCCCGAGCCTGAATGCGCGTGAGCAAAGTAGCCACTTCGTCCACGGTATGGTTTATATGCAGCGAGGGGCAGCACACGAAGCCATTCCGAGAGCAGGCGAGAAACACAATGGTTGATTGAACGACGTTGGGTAGCCAGACCGCGACGCGGTCGCCAGCTCGTACGCCCCGGCGATGAAGTGCTTCCGCGACGCTATCTGCCCAGTCCACCACCTCGCGCCACGTGAGCCGCAGGTTGGCATCACGTAAGGCGCAAGACGTCGGCCGCTCGCGCGCGTGACGCCGCGCTAGCGTGTACAGGGTGTCCTGTTGCCAGACGCCCGCAAGGTAGTAATCACGGGCAGTTTGCGGATTGTGAAGAGTGAGGAGGTTCTGCATGACTTTTACCGTTCAATGCCCGAATTTATCAGGATCGGGTTTGCGGCGTTCGGCGAATGCCGCAGCGAGTTCATCGTGTTCGTCGGAGTCGAGGTACCCACGCAGAAGTAGATCATGTGCCATTCGGGAAAGCCCGCCGACTCCACCATGTCGGGCGACGAATGCGCTCTTGAGGGACGCCAAGGCAAATGCGCCGCGTTCCGCGATTTCAAGGGCGTATTCCCGAGTTGCTGCCTTCAGTTGATCGTCGGGAACCACGCGATTGACAAGGCCCATCTCGAGCGCTTCTTGAGCACTGATTTTAGGGTTACGGAACCAGATGTCTTTCGCACGTTTTTTCCCGACAATATCTTCCAGATACCATGTTCCGTATCCACCGTCGAAGCTGCCCACCATGGGCCCGACTTGTCTAAAGACGGCCGACTCTTTCGCAATCGTCAGGTCGCAGACAACCTGCAGCACATTGCCACCACCGACGGCAAAGCCGTTGACCGAAGCGATCACCGGCTTTTGCAGACGATCGATCCCCTCATACATTTCAAGGGTGGGTAATACGCCCGCATACAGCGTCGAGTCCTGCATTCCGTCCTTGCGACCACCCGTGCAAAAGAACCGGTCACCTGCACCAGTGATAACGATGACACGGGTTCGGGTCTCGCGGCGAATGTCGTTAATGCAATCGCGAATTTCGTGGCACATCGTTTCGGTGAACATGTTCCCGTCGTCAGGACGATTCAGGGTTATTGTGCCAATAGGCCCGTCTTCTTCGTAGAGGATCTCTGAGTACGTCATCTTGTTTCCCATTTAAACAATTTCTGCGTCAATCATCCCCGCGATGGATGTCGCGGACATCGACAGTCGCTCCTTGAGAATCCACTCAGTGTCCTGCCCGAGGGCTGGCGGAGCTGAGCGGAATACGTCGCTGCTCTTATCAAACCGGATGCCAAGCCCAACCTGCGGCACGAGTCCCTCGGCGCCAGGGACGGCGAAGATGATCCCGTCGTCCCGCAACGAAGAGTCGGCCGCCAGTTGCTCTATGCTATTAATTGGGCCCGCGGGTATCCGATGCTGAGCGAACAGATTCAACCAGTGCCCCCTTGATTGTTGACGAAGTAACGTCGCGATTTCAACGACAATCGTTTCTCGAAGATCGCGACGTTTCGCATTCGTCCTGAAATCAGGGTTTCCACCGAAGTCGGGCTTTCCCACCGCTTGCCAGAAGCGATGCCAGATAGCATCGTTTCCAAGACCAAGAGTAAGCGGAAAGTCGGCAGTGTCGAACACCTGGTAGATCGCGATCACGGAGTCGGTCCCTCCGGATCGGTGAGGCGCCTCTCCCGACCCAAGGTAAGGCACGATTCGAGGGGCCATGAACCGCGTTGCGGTTGCCACCATCGATATATCTATCTGTTTGCCCTGTCCAGTGCGTTGGCGCTCAAACAAGGCCGCGAGGGTTGCCATTGCGATATCTTGACCAGCCAGAAGGTCTGCGGCCGGTGTTCCAACTTTCTGTGGAGGCCGATCCGACTCTCCAGTGAGATGCATAACTCCCGAATGGCCCTCCGCGATAAGGTCATAGCAAGGCAGGTCGGCGCGGTCGCCGTCAAGCCCGAAGCCAGTGACAGAAACGTGAATCAATGACGGTCGAAGTGGGTGAAGGGTCTCAAAATCCAGTCCGAGCTTTTCCTGAATGCGGCGATTCGAATTCAGCAGTACAACGTCGGATTGTCGAACGAGTTCGTGCGCGATCGCACGGCCTTCAGCTCGAGTTAAATCGAGCGTCATACTCATCTTGTTCCGATTGATGCCGAGAAACCAGAGCGACTCACCGTCGAGAAAAGGCGGACCCCAAGTGCGGATGTCGTCTCCACCCTGGCGTTTTTCTACCTTGATTACTTCAGCGCCAAGGTCGGCGAGAAGAAGGCTGCCGTAGGGCCCGGCCACTGACGTGGTGAAGTCGAGTACGCGCACCCCTTTCAAACATTCGAGGCCTTGTCCAGCAGTAATTTTTGGAAGTGTATTCAGGACATCCATAGCGACTAGTCCGGTTGCGATACGTCGCATGAAATGCAAGGGCTATGCCAGCAAGATCGGCATGAGATTTGCTTTTGGCTATGATTGGCACCGACGAGTCCTCTCGTTCCCTTGGCCGGTTGTACGGGTTTCGGCTCTGGCTGTCTCCAAAGCCGACTATTGCCCGTCAAAGTTAAATCATAAGTTTGAGCGATATGCTCGCAGGCATTGTGTATTCGCCACGTACACATTAGCATTCGAGTGCATTTGACAAGATCAGTTGGCGGAGACATGAAACGCGAATCGGAAGGAGTCCTCGTCCTCGACGTTGACCAGAAAGAAATTTTCGCAAACGGGTTAGGACGCGACAAGTTAATTGCTGCTTCCCTATCTCAAATCTGGAGGAACCGCCACAGAAACACGTTGCGGCGGGTGTTTGCTTTGCCGGATTTTGAGCGCCCACTTACGGTTGCGGCTTTTCCAGGTGGCGATGCGATATGTTTTCTCATCTTCGCAAGTGGAGAGGCAGATGAACTCAGTGAGTTTTTAGCCAGCGTCGAATTTGCCGAAGACATCCTGCGTCATTTCATTACAGATCCATACGAGGCCATGGTCGTGGTCGATGCCAACGCACGGATTACGTATATTAGCCCCGTGCATGAGCGTTTTTTTGGGCTGAAGCATGGCGAGGCGATCGGTCGCGATGTAACGTCAGTGGTCGAAAACACTAATCTTCATGAAGTGGTTAAGACCGGCAAAGCTCAAGTCGGGCAACTGCAGGAAATGCACGGAGTCATGCGGGTCGTTACGCGAGTTCCCATCTTTGATCGAAATAAGCGAGTGATCGCTGCCATAGGTCAAGTGATGTTCAAAGGACCCGACTCTATCCGGGAACTCACGACAGAGCTCGCACAGGTGCGCCAGGAGAGGGATTTTTATAAGCGGGAATTATCGGGTATTCGCAATCGCGCGTTTGGTTTGGAGCAGATAGTAGGAACAAGCGAGGCTGTTCATCGACTCAAGGAAGACATACTTCGGGTCGCGCCACTTGATGTCCCGGTGCTGCTGGCGGGAGAGAGCGGCACAGGAAAAGAGTTGGTAGCGCATGCCATACACATGCTTAGTCCAAGAAGTGACAAACCGTTAGTGCTCGTCAATTCGGCCGCGATGCCGTCGAATCTTGTAGAGAGTGAGCTTTTCGGTTATGAAGCCGGGGCGTTCACGGGGGCGGACCGGAAAGGGCGTAAGGGTAAATTCGAGTCAGCTGACTCAGGGACGCTCTTCCTGGATGAGATTGGCGACACGCCAGTCGATATGCAAGTGAAACTTTTGCGCGTGCTCCAGGACGGTCACTTCGAGCGGATCGGGGGAGATCGAGCGCGTCATTCCGATTTCCGCCTGATCACCGCCAGTAATCGAGATTTTAAGGACATGATCGCCAAGTCTGCATTCCGACTAGATCTTTTTTATCGTATTAGCGCCGTTACCCTACGCCTGCCGCCGCTGCGTGAACGACTCGAGGACATTCCCGAGCTAAGCGAGACCTTTCTCGAAGCTTTTGCGATACGCCACACTGCGTCTAAGAAAACAGTATCAGACGAAGCGATGGATTTCCTCCAATCTAGAGCATGGCCGGGAAATATACGTCAATTGCAGCATGCCATTGAGCGTGCGGCGATCTTTAGTGACAGTAATACGCTTTCGGTAGACGACTTCGGAGGTCTCGAGAGCGCTGAGCAGCAGGAGGCGCAAGCTGGTGAGACTCAGCGCAGCGTGCCTTCGCTCAAGGCCCGCCAGGACATACGCGAGGCGCGCGGGCGCGTGGAGATCGAACTCATTGCCGATGCGATGAAGCGTACCGGAGGCAACAAAAAGCGAGTCGCTGAGCAGTTGGGCATTTCCCGGTCGTACCTGTACAAGCGTCTCGGCGAAATGAGCGATGTACCGGGCGACGATTAGACTCCTGACGAATTGCAAGTGTGTTCCGGGTCAACACGATGCTCGGATTGCTGGCACGATCGTCGCTTTCCTGTGTTGAACCGCGCAACTTCGCGTCATCGAAATTTGAGGTCGAGGTAATTCAACATGTCAACAACCGCATACGAATACAAGAGATTTGTGGCCGCGAAGATGGCCAATGAAGATGATGCCTCTCTGTGGAGATGGTTCTCCATGCTTTATGACGATAGCCGGATCCGCTGGTGCAAATCCCCGCATGGCTGGCTTGTCAGTGTCGACCACAAGCATTTGTCAACAGAGCAGGACTTTGACATGGCCATTCGAATGGCGCGTGATCGCTTTCTATCGGGTGCGCGCCGCAAGGTAAATTAACTGTCATTACCCTTTGGGCGCAGGGTTCAACTTCGATAGCTCTACACCACAAAATCGTTAGATCAATGAGCGAAGGTCATACAGCTGCAACCAAACGAGTCGTGTTGTTGCAGCGGCAAGGCAACATGGAGTTGGACGCTTTCTTTAGTTACTGGGGAGGCCCACATGCTGAACTTGCAAGTACGCTTCCAGGACTGTCCCGTTATACACAAAATCGAATGATAGAGCCGCTTTGGGCCGTTTCGACTGACGAGCCTGCTTTTTCGTTCGACGGCGTGGCTGAACTCGAATTTGAAAAGACCGCTGCGGCTTCGACGTCATCCGATGCGGCCCAGAAAGCGCTCCTGGGGGATGAGGCAAAGTTTATCGGTGCTATCACCTTATGTCGTGTGAACCCCCGAGGTCGGCACACCTGGAGTCAGAAACAGAAGGTTTGGGTGGCGTGTGTTTTGTCTACCGACAAGTCCGCCATGGACATTTTCGTGTCAGCGATCCGGTGCACAGCGTGCACAGATTTTTCTGTAGAGCAGGTGAAGAGCACTTTTCATCGCGATACTCTCGGCTTCGAAAGTAGTCCACCAACTGTCTTCGCCACACTATGGTTTGATTCTGACGTGAATGTAACAGCTCAATTCAAGTCGGACCGCTGGCGGGATGTTGCTGATAGCTGCGTGACTCGAGGCGCCGCGTGGCTTGTCGAAGTAGTCCAGGTGCTTCCTACGGCTCGATAATCGCCTTATTCGCCTTTTTTACGACGGTTTGCAACCCTATCGCCGGGCGGCCTGGAAAGTTCGCGTATCTTCCTGCCCGATTAGAGCGGACCGCCGTTTAATCGAGGCGTGTCAGATGTTCCGGGGCCAGCACGGAGGGACGAGAAAGCCGCCTGTTCGGAAAGAACGCCAACGATCTACCTGACAAGTCGATCTTCCGCTCCGCCGCGGAGTATGCGCTCAAAGGGCGTCCGAGTTCCCACGTTGGCTCGAATCTTCTTCCGAACGAAGTCAATTGATGCGTGCCGATTTCCGCTCGTGAGGCTTCGTCATTTGAAGATTGCCTTCCAATGAATGTCTTTATACGAGGGTTTTATGTCGGTCCAGTTCGTATCGGGACGTCTGACAATCATAGTTGTGTGCGGTTCTGATTCCATGACTGACGACATGAGGTCTTTGACTGTCTTTTCTAAATACACAGTGTTGTTTCAGGAGACTGCGAGCAGAGGCAGAAAACACTCAGAACGCTGAGTATTTCAAAGTATCCGTCAAGACAAGGCATTCTTGCACCAGATGTTGATTGGCCCACATCTTGCGACTGTGGAAGACCCGAACGAGATTTGTGGTCGAAACCATTAGTGCAAACGGCCACGAAGCGTATTTAACGAGATGGAGACGTAAAAGATGAGCATTGCGACAGTAGGCGTAGTGGGGGCAGGTCTGATGGGAAGCGGAATCGCGCAAGTATGTGCGGCCGCCAGCATAAAGGTTGTCATCCACGACATCAACGATGCGGCAATTCAGAAGGGGATTGCCTCGATTGATTCGAGTCTCTCTCGTTTGGTCGCAAAGGAAAAGCTCACCGAAGTCGGCAAGGCTTCAATCCTGGGCCGGATTTCTGGGTCTGTCGATACCGCCGCTCTTAAGGACGTGGACTTTCTTATAGAGGCCGCGTCTGAGGACTTTAAGATCAAATCGGAGATCATCCGCGGTCTCGAGGCTGTGGTGTCATCGAACTGCATTATAGCCAGCAACACGTCTTCCATCTCCATAACAAGACTAGCGCGGTCTCTTAAAAATCCCCGGCGGTTTGTCGGTATGCATTTTTTCAACCCGGTTCCATTGATGTCGCTTGTTGAGGTAATCCGGGGATTTCAGACAGACGAAGTCAGTTTTGAGGCAACGCGAGGACTCGCTCAGAGCCTCGGGAAAGTTGCAATCGCAGTGAACAATGCGCCGGGATTCGTAGTTAATAGAATCCTTTGCCCGATGATCAACGAAGCTATCTTTGTCCTTCAGGAAGGCCTGGCCTCAAAGGAGGAAATCGACGAAGGCATGAAGTTAGGTGCGAATCATCCCATCGGACCGCTAGCACTGGCGGACCTGGTTGGATTGGACACCTTTCTGTCGGTCATGAATGTCTTTCACGAAGAATTTAACGAGCCGAAATATAGGCCCGCGCGTCTGCTGAAAGAGATGGTTGATGCGGGGCACCTCGGGCGCAAGACGGGCCAGGGGTTCTATCGGTACGCTTCCTGATCTCGTGGGTTTGCCCGGCAATTGCGATTGCGCAAGGTAGTCGAACGAGGGACGGGTGTCGCGAGCCTATCGCGACTGCATTTCTAAGTCAGCAAAGTAGGCATAATTAAATTGATGCCTGCAGGAAAGGAGACAGTAATGAATGGTTTGATGCAGGAGTGGCCACTTTTGTGCCACCGCATCATGGAGTATGCGGCGCGTCAGCATGGGCCGCGCCGTGTTGTTTCCCGAGCGGCAAATGGTAGTCTTAAGGTCACGAATTACTCGGAGATCTACAGTCGCTCCTTGCGCGTTTCGCAAAGCCTCTTACGTGAAGGAATAGTTCCTGGAGATCGGATTGCTACCATCGCGTGGAGTACATCTGATCACCTGGAATGTTGGTACGGCATTGCGGGAACAGGGGCGGTGTATCACCCAATAAATCCCCGCCTCTTTGCGGAGCAGATTGCCTTCATTATTAACGATGCAAAAGACCGGATCGTGTTCGTCGATGCGAGCTTCGTCACGCTAGCCGAATCGCTGCAGGATCGGATTCCGTCGGTGGAACGTTTCGTCGTCTTGACAGACGGGGAGAAATTGCCCGAGAGCAGCTTGCGTGGCGTGATCGCGTACGAGGACTGGCTGGCGGAAGTGAACGCGGACTACGCGTGGCCAGATTTTGAAGAAGACCTTGCCGCTGGGCTGGCCTATACCTCGGGGACCACTGGTCAGCCAAAGGGGGTCCTTTATTCGCATCGGTCTATTGTCCTCATGTCGTTGGCAGCGAACTCTCCTGACATGTACGGGTTCGGTTCGAATGATGTCGTCTTGCAGGTTGTGCCCATGTTCCACGCAAACGGCTGGACGTGGCCATTCTCGGCACCGATGGCGGGGGCGGGCCTCATTCTTCCGGGTGCACAGATGGACGGTGCGTCGCTTAGTCAACTCATGACGGAGGAAAAAGTAACTTGCACGGGGGGCGTCCCGACGGTCTGGCAGAGCGTGTTGACTTATCTGGCTGAACAAGGTCAGAGCCTCACGGCGTTGAAGCGATTGTATATCGGCGGATCTCCGTGTCCACGATTCATGATGGAAGCGTTCAGACGTTTTAACGTCGAGGTACGATCCGCCTTTGGAATGACTGAGATGGGCCCAATGGCTGCCATCGGATCACATGTACCCGAGACGGCTTTGCTAACAGGAGAGGCCCTGAGCGAGATGCTGCAGAAACAGGGACGCGTGCCGTTCCTGGTCGAAATGCAGATTTACGATGACGAGGATGAGCAGTTGCCGTGGGACGGAAGGACGTCGGGGCGATTGAAAGCGCGCGGCCCCTGCGTTGCACGTCGGTACCTGGGTGCGGCACATGACTCCCTAGATAAAAATGGGTTCTTTGACACCGGCGATATCGCAACCATCGATCAATATGGCTATGTCAAGATTACGGATCGTGCGAAAGACCTGGTGAAGTCGGGTGGCGAATGGATATCTTCAATCGACCTTGAAAATTTTGTGATGGACCACCCGGAAATCCATGAGGCGGCCGTCGTTGGCGTCATTCACCCTAAATGGGATGAGCGCCCGATTGTGATTGCAGTAAGAAAAACCGGAACGGTCATCACCAAGGAAGCTCTACTGGAGTTTTTGAGTTCGAAAATCGCGAAATGGTGGATGCCCGACGACATCGTTTTTGTCGATTCTTTGCCTCATACATCCACGGGAAAGCTCAATAAAAAAGTGCTTCGTGCGGAATACGAGAGACATCTCGTGGATGCGGACCAACTGCGGAGCGGGCCAGAGCACGAAGCCAATATTGCCGCGACGAAAGGTAAAGCGAATGCCTAACGAACATTACCCCCGTCTGTTTTCTCCGATTTCAATCGGAGGAACGACCCTGAAGAACCGTGTCATCATGGGTTCGATTCACACGCGCTTGGAAAACGAGCCGGATGCTGAGACGAAACTCGCAGCGTTCTATCGCGAGCGCGCACGAGGCGGCGTCGGTCTGATTATCACTGGCGGCGTATCACCCAACTTCGAAGGTCGGGTTGAGGAGGGTGCTCACGTATTGGAGTCACAAGCTGACACTGCTGAGCACAAATCTATCATCGATGCGGTTCATGCGGAAGGCGGAAAGATTGCTTTACAGATCTTGCATACGGGGATCTACGCTAAGCATCCAGAGATCGTCGGACCTGGTGATACCCCCTCTCCCATCAATCACCGCGTTCCGCGGCAATTAAGCTCAGACGAAGTCGACAAAACCGTCGACGACTTTGTTCGTTGCGCGGAACTGGCACGTGAGGCGGGTTATGACGCTATTGAGCTAATGGGATCAGAAGGATATCTGATCTGCCAGTTCACAGCGCCGCGAACAAATCAGCGCGAGGATGAATGGGGCGGAAGTCTGGAAAATCGCATCCGGTTTCCACTCGAGATTGTTCGTCGGACGAGAGCTCGACTTGGCAAGGAATTTCCAATCATCTTTCGGATTTCCGCAATCGACCTCGTCGAGGGAGGCTTGACGGGTGAGGAGATCGACCTGTACGCGAAAGCTTTGGAGCAGGCCGGCGTCGATTTATTGGATATTGGAGTGGGTTGGCACGAATCGATTGTGCCTACCATCGCGACTTCCGTGCCACGGGCAGCCTTTGCGTTTGCAGCGCGACGTCTCAAGCAGGTGGTGACGATCCCGGTGGTCGCATCGAACCGCATCAACATGCCCGCGGTCGCGGAGGGCCTGCTGGAAAGGGGCGATGCGGACATGGTCTCAATGGCCCGTCCATTTCTCGCGGACCCCGAATTCGTTGTCAAAGCGCAAAGCGGAAGAACCGACGAGATAAACACATGCATCGGTTGCAATCAGGCGTGTCTAGATCACATTTTCACGGATCGACTTGCTACTTGCCTGGTAAATCCGAGAGCCTGCCATGAAACCGACTTGAATATCGAACCCGCATCCGTTCGTCGGAAGGTTGCCGTCATCGGGTCGGGCCCTGCTGGACTCGCATGCGCAGCGACTGCCGCAGAAAGGGGGCATGCTGTAACTTTGTTTGAATCAGCCGATGACATTGGCGGTCAGCTCAACGTAGCTCGTCGAATTCCAGGAAAGGAGCAGGAGTTTTCCGAGCTCATTCGCTATTTCAGAAAGCGGCTGGAGAAAAGTGGAACCCTCGTGAAGCTTGGCGTACGTGCTGAAGCTGAATCACTGAAACGTGATAATTTCGACCGGGTTGTTGTCGCCACAGGCATCCGGCCGAGAACGCCGGAGATCGACGGCATAGATAGTCCCAAGGTAGTCAGTTATCTGGACGTGATTCTTGGCCGGGTCGAGGTCGGGGATCGGGTCGCAATCATTGGCACTGGAGGAATTGGTCACGATGTCGCGGAATTGCTCACAGCGCCGCACCAAGGCGAACAGTCTGCTGATGAATTTTTCAGTACTTGGGGCGTAGACCAGACTATCTCCGATAGGGGCGGCTTGTGCGCGCCAGCCGAGCGCAGGGCTGTGCGGACGGTGACATTGCTGCAGCGGACATTTGGGAAACCGTCAAAGCGGCTTGGGAAGAGCACCGGGTGGATCCATCGCGCCAAGCTGAACAAGCGGGGCGTAGCCACATTGATCGGTTGCACCTATCACAGGATAGACGAGGAGGGCCTTCACTACAGCGTTGATGGTGATAACCGCCTGCTTCCCGTTGATACAGTTGTCCTATGTGCGGGTCAGGATCCGGAGCAGTCGTTGGCGGAATCTCTCCAGAATTTAGGTATTCAATCAGACCTGATCGGCGGGGCGCGTTTCGCGTCGGAGTTAGATGCAAAGAGGGCCATTGACGAAGGTACTCGTCTTGCGTGCACTCTCTGAGATTGGCTGCGCTTGCCGCGATAAGTCGGGTGTTAGCCCGAGCGATGGCTTCTCGTGAGAGAAGCTTTTACGCGGATTCTGACGCCGGCTGGAAACTCGTTTATGAAAATCGTGCTGGGCGCGTGGGGAGCATCCAAACGAGAGATGCACCGTCCTCCGCGCGTGCACTCGTGATGGCGATAACTTTATCAATCGCCAACCGAGATATAGATCACCGCGCGTAGATCTAAATACACTATCAGGGTAAAAATCATGGAAGTAAGGAAGACAGTGATCGCCGGATACGTCCGCTCCCCGTTCACGCCGGCTAAAAAGGGTGCACTCGCATCGATCCGTCCGGATGAACTTAGTGCTCAGGTGATACAGGCACTGCTGAAGCAGGTTAATGTGCCGGTCGCAGAGATCGAAGACCTGATTTGGGGTTGCGCTTATCCGGAAGGAGAACAGGGCCTTAACATCGGGCGAATCGTGTCGATGCTTGCGGGGCTCCCGGATTCAGTATCAGGCGTGACCGTGAATCGCTGGTGCGGATCTGCGCTGCAGTCAATTCAGGATGCAGCGGGGATGATCGCGACAAATGCCGGCGAAGCATTCATCTGCGGCGGTGTGGAGTCTATGAGTCGTGTTCCCATGTACGGCTTCAACATTTCTCCACCAGACAATTGGACACAGCAGCAGATCGACGATTATATGAAGGTTGGTCTGACCGCTGAACGTGTCGCTCAACTCTACGGTGTGTCACGTGCGGACCAGGACCGTTTCAGTGCGGCCAGCCACGCAAAAGCACTTGCCGCGCGGGCGGCGGGTCGATTTGTCAGCGAGCTGACGGCGATCAGGGTTGGTGACGCTGTCGTTACGCAGGACGGTTGTCCACGAGAGTCGCCGTTGGCCAAATTGGCGGAACTGAAGCCCGTTTTTCTGGAAGGGGGCACTGTGACCGCGGGGTCTAGCTCGCCAATGACCGATGGCGCGACCGCGCTGTTCGTATGCTCAGAACAGTTTGCAGTCAAACATGGGCTAAAGCCGCTGTCAGAGGTGGTCAGCTTTGCGGTTGCTGGATGTCCTGCCGATGTCATGGGAATTGGCCCGGTTTCTGCCAGCCGGAAGGCGCTCAGTCGGGCTGGCCTTACGATCGATGACATTGACGTGGTCGAAATGAACGAGGCGTTCGCCGCCCAGGCAGAGGCTTGCCGCCGCGAACTTCAGATTCCCGAAGACAAGCTTAATGCGGACGGCGGTGGTATCGCGATAGGACATCCGTTGGGGGCAACCGGCGGACGGTTGGTCGGCAAGGCTTCGATGCGGTTACAGCGGGGAGAAGGTAACTTCGCGTTAGCCACCCAATGTATCGGGGGTGGAATGGGTATCGCAATGGTACTTCGGCTTCCCAGCCACTGAGCCGATCGCGCGGCGGTACATATTCCGTGATCAGGAAACCGCGCGAGCCCCTCCAATTAATCTGAAACAGCAAAGATGAGCGAATATACTGCGCCGTGGCGCGACATGAGGTTCATCCTTCGAGAAGTAATCGCTGGTGACGCAATCAAACATCTCCCAGCCTTTGAAGAGGTGAACGATGAGTTGCTTGTGGCGATCCTCGACCAGGCAGGAAGGTTTGCTACGGAGGTGCTGGCACCGCTCGACGAAATCGGGGATCGTGAAGGCTGCGCTTTGCACGACGGTCAGGTACGCACCCCGACAGGCTGGAAAAACGCCTATAAGGCCTTCTGTGACGCCGGATGGGCAAGTTTTTCGATGCCCGTCGTTTATGGCGGCCAAGGGCTTCCTAAAGTTCTCGCGGCTCCCGTAACCGAAATGTGGTTCTCGGCGAATATGGCTTTTTCGTTGATGCCGCCCATGGCTGTTGGTTCTGTCCAGGCGCTCGACCATGCCGCGAGTCAGGAAATCAAGGAAATGTACCTTCCTCGCATGGCAAGTGGTGAGTGGACGGCCACAATGGACCTCACCGAACCGAGTGCAGGGTCGGACCTGGGCGCAATCAAAACGCGTGCTGAAATTCAGCCAGACGGTACCTATCGTCTTTTTGGCCAAAAGATATTTATCACCTATGGCGATCATGATCTTGCTGAAAATGTCGTGCATCTTGTCCTGGCTCGGATTGACGGAGCACCTCAAGGCGTTCGCGGCGTATCAATGTTCGTCGTCCCCAAATATCTTCCGGCATCGCATGGTTCGTTGGGTAGCCTGAACGACATGAAATGCATCGCCATTGAGCACAAATTGGGAATACGCGGCAGCCCAACCTGCACCATGAGCTACGGTGATGAAGATGGTGCCGTGGGATTTCTTGTGGGAGTGGCGGGTCGTGGTCTCGAGTACATGTTCACGGTAGTCAACGAAAGTCGTTTCAACGTCGGTCTGCAGGGCATAGCACAGGCTGAAAAAGCATTCCAGAAAGCGCTTGAATACTCAAAAGAGCGGCGCCAGGGACGCGACCCGGTTACGGGTGAGCAAAACGTCCCGATCGCCCGGCATCCAGACGTAAAAAGAATGCTGTTGCTGATGCGCGCGTACGTGATGGCAAGTCGAATGCTGGTGTATACGGCAGCAGCCAGCTTCGACATTGCAAACGGTCATCCTGACGCCTGCGTGTCACAAAAGCATAGTGCCCTGGTTGAACTTTTGATGCCGGTTGTGAAGGGTTGGGGTTCGGAAATCGGAATCGAGGTCGCACAGCTCGGTATTCAGATTCATGGTGGCATGGGATTCATCGAAGAAACGGGCGCGGCTCAGATACTTCGCGATGTCAGGATCACAAGTATCTACGAGGGTACGACGGGCATACAGGCAAACGACCTTGTGTTGCGGAAAATTATCCGCGACAAGGGTGCGAGCCTTGGCATTCTAATTGAGGAGTGCCGCATTGCGGCGGTCGAATGCCGGCAGCAAATCCCAGACTTACCGTTTTCAGATGAATTGGAACGTTTGGTATTCCTGCTCGAGCGTTGCCGGGATTGGGTGATCGAGCGCGCCGAGATTTCAGTATCGGATGTTTTATCGGGCGCGGTCGCTTTGCTTCGCATGGTAGGGATAATCTGCGGTGCATGGCAGCTAACCCGAGCGTCGTCGGTAGCGTATCGTCTTCTGAAGACTGAGGCAGACGATGCAAGCTATCTACGGGGAATAATCGAGCTGACTGCATTCTACTTCTGCCACGTTGTTCCACAGGCGGACCTGAACGCGCAGACGCTCCTGAAAGGGGGCAACGGCGTCACCGGTTTCGACGAGACCGCGCTGTAGTTTGTCGCGCAAACTCTGTTTCCACGAAATGAGCCCAAGGTCGCCTGATCAACCATCGCGTCTTTGCGTTCGCGAGTTTGCGTCGAAAGCCACCGGTTTTTAAAACTTTAACTCATATTCGCAAAAAGCAATCATGGAGACAAACGATGTTGGAGTGCCAATTGAGCGGCACATGGGCGAAGATCGTGTGGCGCTCACACCCGAGGTGGTCAAACGCCTCATCGAACGTGGACTTACAGTAAGAGTAGCTTCACAGGCGGGCGTGAAGGCCACGTTTTCAGATGATGACTACCAGAAAGCTGGT
>NZ_JARESX010000072.1:0-34843 GCF_046026435.1 Paraburkholderia sp. RL17-381-BIF-C
GGCAGTCACTACTTCAATCAAACAGCACAACGTCATCGGGGATCATATGTCCATTCAGACGAACAACTCCGTCGAATTGAACCTTCAAAGTAATAGCGGCGACTCGATCCGATCGGGTACCCGCAATAGAGACAAGCCGACTTTTGCCGAACTACTGGCTCAACTCACCGACTACACGAAGGGCACGACTAGTGATCGTCTGCAAAAGATGATTCTCGCGAAGCTCGGCGTGACGGAAGACGATCTGAAAAATATGTCGCCTGAAGAACGTGACAAGGTGATGAAGAAAGTGCAAGAGTTGCTCAAAAAAGAGATGGATGCACAAAAGCAGCTCGAAGAAATGAAAAACGGCCAAAAGATCAGCGTGTCAGTTTGATAGCTTAGCGTCGTAAAAAGCACGCGGCGGAGCAGTCGCGTACGGCAGGTTGCTCCGCTGGTTTGTTTGCTTTTTTGTGTTACTCAGCGCTAGCTAGCATGTACGGATCCGCCACTCGCTTTTATCGCGGAATAGCACTTAACAGTGCGCATTGAACGGTTTATCTATTCTTGTGCTCTTCAAGCTTGCCAACGTTTTTGGATGTCCCCACAAAGTGCACCGATTGAACGATCTGACTTGATAGCGCAGACGATGCCGGTGCTCTCGTCGTATGTAGCGCCGTCGCAATGCTGATCATCTTCCCAGACTAGGGCGCAGGTAAAAGATATCAAACACGACAGAAACAGTCGCACGCGTAATTCATCGTCAAATTCAGGTACGGCGAGTGAGACGTGCACGACGTTGCTGTCGAGCACTTAACCGTGCAGCAAAACTACCAGTCGCGACAAACGCGCGAAAAATGCGCGGAACATGATCATCCCCGCGAAACTGTTATGGTTGTGCGACACCGAACCATGCCCCTCTGGGCAACGTGTAGTCAGTAACTCGGCAGACGGATCGCGACACTCCCGATAAGTTTTCGAGGGAAAGGTGGGGTCTCGTCGCCACACTCACGATTTCGGTAGTCGCGTCGTCTGAATGACAAACCGCGTATCAACGTTTGATCCGTCTACCGTTGGAGTCAAACCTGGCACTTCACGGGACAAAGAATCAACGAAGAAGGCCGCGACGCTTCACCTTGGTCTGACTTTCGATAAACCTTGGTATAACAGTGCGATACAACTCTGCGGCCATGCTATTCGTTTATCCGATGGCGCTTCTCCGGGCTAGACACTACCTTTAACACAAGCTTGATGAAAACAACAAGGTAGGGGAGATTGGATCTGTTGTTTGCACTTCGCGCATCAACCGTTTCGGGAGTGGAACATGTCTACGTCAATCGCGCTAACGGCCAATGGCTACCTTGAGATTCTCTGCGTCGACCCTTGGCTTGCAACATTTCACCGACAATACCTTGTACGACGCACTGTCGATTATGCAGATGTTTGCCTCCAGTAGCAGCTGCGAGTCGATAACGCGAACGGGCAGATACGCGGGTGCATATGATCTCGATATGTAGGGCGCTTTGTACAGGGTGGCTTCGATTTCATCCGTCAGCAACTGATCGAGCATCAGCAGTCGCTTCATAACATCTTTGCGGCTTAGTTCAGGTCGACCTCAGAGGCGTCTGCTGACGAACATCCGAATTATCCATGATTGGCGTCGTTTGTGACGAAACGCCACTTGGCTTGCCGCACGCCAGCCGGACATTCTCTCGTGAGATAAACGTTGCACCATTGATCTGTCATTTTGTTTTTCTAGCAAAGAGGCTTTTTCCGGACACGGTATTTTTCTATCGAAGCATTATTTTTAGACTGCATGCAGGTGGTTTCAGTCATTGAGAAACCTGAATCCCCCCGCGCAACATGACATGTCCGATGCTCACGCGAAACGATCAAGTCATTAAGTAAGCGGTACGGTGTGCACGTTCCACTAGCAATCTAAATTTGAAGGAGTTTTCATGCAGTTTCTTTTTGCAATGCGAGTCAAGGGAGAAGTTACTCCCATAACGACCGAGGAGCGCGAGTTGGAGGTCGCGTATGTGCAGAAGAGTTATGCACTCGAATCGGTACGTCAAGTGTGGTCGCGCACGGACGCGGCCGGTGCCTGTCTGCTGATTGAGGCGGCAAGCAAAGACGAAGCTCATGCCGTGATCGAGGGATTGCCGCTGATGAAGGCCGGCAAACTTGTCATCGAGACGTTCGTCCCGCTCCGGGCCTATGGCGGCTTTGCTGCTGCAGCGAAATGATGAACTATCCGGTTTCTGAAGGCTGTCAGCCACGAATGGCCACGTCGGGCGACCTTCGCCTCTACTTCCTTGACCACGGTGGCGACCGGGTCTTGTCGGCAATGAGCGACGGTAGTGACCTCACGATCCTCGTCAACGGACATTGCGCGGGGCCGGACGGGATCGCAATCGATGCTGCACGCGGTCACGTTTATTGGACCAATATGGGCGTTCCGTCGCGTAACGACGGCTTCATCATGCGATGCGATCTTGATGGCCACCACGTTACGAGTATTGTGCCACCGGGGTTGACGCATACTCCCAAGCAGTTGGTTATAGAGGCGATAGGAGGGCATCTTTACTGGTGCGACCGCGAGGGCATGCGGGTGATGCGCTGCAAACTCGACGGATCGTCGATCGAAACGCTCGTGCAAACTGGCTTTGGAGCCTCAGATCAGGCGGATGCGCGCAACTGGTGCGTCGGCATCGCGGTCGATGTCGACCGCGGGCATGTGTATTGGACACAGAAAGGCGCATCGAAGTCCAACACAGGGCGCATCCTGCGTGCCCCACTCAATGGTCTGAAGTCAAGCGAATCTCCTGCCTCGCGCCGCGATATCGAAACACTTTTCAGCGCATTACCTGAGCCCGTCGATCTCGAACTGGATACTGCGACGATGACGCTCTATTGGACCGACCGCGGCGCTCCACCGTTCGGCAATACCCTGAATCGAGCGTGCCTGGATGCAAGCGAATTGCAGCGCGAGGTCCTGCATGGCGGATTTCGGGAGGCGATTGGATTGTCAGTGCATCCGAAGCGGAACGCTGTCTTTCTGAGCGACCTGAACGGTTCGATTTACAGAGTCGCGCTCGGCGGTCAAACGGTTTCTACGGTGCTCCGGGATATAGGGAATTTGACTGGCATCACCGCGCTCTAATGGATGCCTGCTATCGGTTCATGCATTCAGCGCGGCCTCTTGCAACGCGATTCTTGCGCTGAGTTCGCGCTTCAGGAAGTCGACAAACGTGCGGATCTTCGCATCGACGTAAATGCGGGAAGGGTAGACCGAATAGACGTTTCGAGTAGGTAGCTGAAACTCAGGCAGAACCCGGACTAACGCGCCGCTGCGAAGATCGTCGATGGCTGAATAGACCGCCAACGCGCCGATGCCGGCACCGGCGAGCAGGGCGGCCCGCAAGGCTGCCGGGTCGTTGACCTTGAAGCGCGCTTTAGAGACATTCGAAAACACGTCACCATCCGGGCTTTCGAGTTGCCAGCCATCTGTTGATGGTGACGCTGGCGACTGCAAGCGAATGCATTCATGACGGTCAAGATCTTCCGGCGATTGTAGTGCACGATGCTGCTCCAGATACGAAGGAGCAGCGACCAGCACGCTGTAACTGCTGCCGGTTATGTGGCTGACGTAGTCCGAATCGGGAAGCGTCGGCGCTGTCACGACGGATACGTCAAACTGCTCCTCGACGAGTCTCGGCATCGTCGCGGACAGTGTCAGTTCGATATTGACGTTCGGATAACGCCGCTGATAGTCGACAATGCAAGCCGCGAGATGCGTCTGTCCAAGTCCTGGCATCGCGTGAACGCGCAGCTTGCCGTACGGTTCGATTAGCGCGTCGGCTGCTTCGGCGTCGGCGTAGTCGAGGTCGGCCAGAATCTTCTGGCAGCGCTGATAGTAGCGAGCGCCGGCTTCAGTAGGGGTGATACGGCGCGTCGTTCGATGAAAGAGGCGCACGCGCAAATCATCTTCGAGATCGGAAATGGAGCGTGAGACGTGTGCAACGCTGGTATCCAGAACATTGGCCACGGCGGTGAAGCTGCCAACTTCGATGACGCGCGAAAAAACGCGTATGTTGTGAATCTTGTCCACGAAACGATATTCCTTCAGAGGGGCGCTGCGCTGACCGCCCCAGGAGGACGCCGAGTCAGCCCGCAACGTTGCAACAGGCACAGTTGCGGGCTGCGCTTCTTCGGTGTCAGACCGGATCAGATTTTAGATATCTCGCCATCGACCAGACGCCAGAGATCGCACGGATTGGCATGCTTCAATGCTTCAGGTAGCAGGTCATCGGGGAACCCCTGATAGCAGACCGGCCGCAGGAAACGTTCGATCGCACTCATGCCGACTGAAGTGAAGCGGCTATCGGAAGTTGCGGGGAACGGGCCACCATGAATCGATGCATAAGACACTTCTTGCGGATGCGCGAACGCATTGATCACGATACGCCCCGTGCGGCGCTCAAGTATTGGCAACAGGCGCGCGGCGAGTGCGTGATCGGCCTGATCGATCTGCATCGTCGCGGAAAGTTGTCCACGAAACTGCTTCGCGATCGCAATGAGCTGCGAGATATTCTCCACGCGCACTAGCAGCGCAGCAGGACCGAAGACTTCTTCTGACAACGACGCATCTTCAAGCAGCTGCGCACCGTCGGCTTCGAAGAGAACCGATTGCCCGTCCCACGCACCTTGCGCTTGGCCGCCCGCGGCAATACGCTTCGCGCCGGCTTCGGCCTGGCGCTCCACGTTTTTGCGATAGGCCGTGTTGATCCCTGGTGTCAGCATCGTGCGCGCATGCATTGCTTCTACGCGGGCGACCATCGCGCTCTTCAGTTCGGCATAGCCGGGGCCGTCAATCGCGAGCAGGATTGCGGGCTTCAGACACGCCTGACCAACTGTGACAAGCATGCGTTCCGTAAAGCCGTCGCCGATATCGCCACCTCGAGCAGCGAGCGCCGCCGGGAGCACGAAGGTCGGATTGACACTCGTCATTTCGGTAAAGACGGGAATCGGATCAGGACGTTGCTGCGCGCGCCGGAACAACGCCATGCCGCCGCCTTCCGAACCCGTAAAGGTCACGCCCTTGATGAGCGGATGATCGACCAGCGCCTCGCCGATTTCATTGCCGCCACCGCGGACCAGAGAGAACACGCCTTCGTGCAGGCCGGAATCCTTGACCGCCTGCTGGATCACGCGGCCCATCAGCTCCGATCCGCCAGGATGCGCGTTGTGCGCCTTCAGTATGACGGGACAGCCAGCGGCCAGCGCCGACGCCGTGTCGCCCCCTGCGACTGAATACGAGATCGGGAAGTTGCTCGCACCGAAGATCGCAACGGGACCGAGCGCGATCTTCTGCAATCTATGATCCATCCGCGCGCGCGGTTGACGCTCCGACTGGGCGGCATCGATGGTCGCCTGACGAAAACGTCCCTGACGGACGACAGTCGCGAACTGACGAAACTGGGTCGCGGACTTGGCGGTTTCGCCTTCGAGTTGCGCGATGGGCAAACCTGATTCAAGCGCAATACGTTGCGCGAGTTCTGGCGTGATCGCGTCGAGGCCGTCGGCGATGCGTTCAAGGAACGCGGCACGGTCTTCAAGGCTCGTGTTGTTGTAACTGTCGAACGCGTCATCCGCCAGTTGCGCGGCGCGATCGACTTCCGCGCTGCT
Source organism: Paraburkholderia sp. RL17-381-BIF-C (assembly GCF_046026435.1). Classification (NCBI taxonomy): domain Bacteria; kingdom Pseudomonadati; phylum Pseudomonadota; class Betaproteobacteria; order Burkholderiales; family Burkholderiaceae; genus Paraburkholderia; species Paraburkholderia sp. RL17-381-BIF-C. The sequence continues at coordinate 5,668 of NZ_JARESX010000072.1, forward strand.
GCCGAATGCGAAGGACGGTTCAATTTCGACGTTCGTCGCCGGATTCAGCGCCTTCATGGTGCCAGCGGTCGCGGACACTTCCTGCGCGCCGATCAGCAAATTACCTGTGAGTTTCATGTTGGTCTCGTCGCGGTTCAGGCGGTGGTGCTGGTGTTGAGAGCGCCGATGAGTTCGGCTGTCGTCAGGATCTCGTGGGCGTACGTCGGGCCGTTCAGTTCATGCGCGGCGCGCATCATTTCCTGCGTGAAGGCGGCTGTTGCGTCGCGCACGAGCGTGACGTGATAGCCGAGTTCCATCGCGAAGCGGCTCGTGGATTCAATGCAGGTATTGGCCAGCAGACCCACGACGATCACGTGCGTGATGCCTTTCTGCTTCAACTGGAAGTCAAGATCGGTGTTAGCGAAGCCGCTCTGGGCCCAGTGTTCCTTGATGATGATGTCGCCTTCCTGCGGCACGAAGTCGGGGTGCCATTCTCCACCCCATGTGTCCTTCGCAAAGGTGTGGCGTTGCTGCACGAGGCGTTGGGTCGGGTTGGGATGATCCCAGTTCTCGTAATCGCCGGGTTGCCAGCGACGGTGTGGCACGTAAAACACTTGGACATCCGCCTCGCGCGCGGTCGCGACTGTGTCGCGCAGGTTGTCCAGAAGGCGGACATCGTCGGCGATTGCCTTGATCATCGGGAACAGCTTGCCGCCGTCCGAGAGAAAGTCGTTATACGGATCGACCAGCAACAGACCAGTGCGCTCCGCGCGATAGATAAGATTAGCCATTACGTCTTCCAGTTAGAAAGTCTTTGCGAACAAGCTCGCGTTTCGTCGGCGCCGACATGCTTTTGTCAAACGAATCGTGACGTCTCACGCATCGCATTCAGTGCAAGCAGGATATAACTATGAAAAACATAGTGTCAAGTGCCAAACGGACTGGGGCGGGATCGGCGGGCCGGGTGCACGCGTGCTCAAAACGCCCGTGATGCCCGAATCGCGGGCGTTCGCGGCGCACAACCTGGGCAAAGTCTGTTACTATGCAATTCATAGTTTCAGTGGAGAAGGGTTGTGGCACGTGATTCAGAAGCGGCAAATACCGTATGTCCGGTCGCGCGGTCCTTGGATGTCGTTGGTGATCGGTGGACAGTCCTGGTTCTGAGAGAACTGTCGATGGGCGCGACGCGTTTCGAAGAAATACAGATCCAGACCGAAGCGACGCCCCAGATGCTGGCGTCGCGACTCAAATCGCTCGAGGCCGACGGGATGATTGAACGTCACCCGTACAGCGAGAGGCCTCTACGTTATGAATATCGACTGACGGAGAAGGGGCGATCGTTTTATCCGGTTATTTACGCGTTGCGCGCATGGGGCGAGACCTGGTGCAAAGATCGGAGCGAGGAGATCGCAACCCGTTTCGTCCATCGCAAGTGCGGTCACGATGTGGGTCTGGGATCGGTATGTCCGAAATGTAAGGTGCCTGTCGAACGTAAAGATCTTGATGCGTCGATGAGCAATCAGTTTGCAACGGAGCGTGCGGAGCGGCGCGCGGCGTTTAAAAGAAAATAGGCTAGTCCCGGGTTGTGTAAGTTTACTCAAGAAACTTTTGATATCTGACGGCGTCTGAGGGTCCTTGTGGGACTCGCGGTCCCCTTACACGCCGGCGATCCAATAGTGCTCGCGTCCTGGACGGGCAGCAGCGCTGTCGCAAACCTGTACCTGCTCGTCGATACTGATCGCGGTCGCGCGCTGCCCGGTGGGACAATGTTGTCAACCCGCTGCGCCTGCGTCTCGCAATGAACGAAAGCTCTCACGTACTTCGTCCGTAAATTCCTGAGGCTGTTCCCAGGCCGCAAAATGTCCTCCTTTGGGCAGCCGGTTGTAGTGAGTCAATTTCGGATACGCTTTTTCCGTCCAACTCTTTGGCGCCGCATAGATCTCATCGGGGAATACGCTGACAGCGACAGGAATGGCAACGTGTTTCGGTGCGAAGAAGTTCAACTTGTTCTCCCAGTACAAGCGAGCCGACGAGACGCCCGTATTCGTGACCCAATACAACGTGATGTTATCGAGCACATCATCGCGCGAAAGTCCCTCCGACCGCCCATCAAAAACGCGGGCAATCATTGCTTCGCTCGCAGCGTCATGATCGAGCATCCATGCAGCGAGACCGACAGGGGAATCTTCGATGCCGTACAGAGTCTGCGGGCGGTTCGTCATCTCTTGTGCGTAACCCAGACCATGCTTGTAGAAGTAGTCGAGTTGGTCGAACGCGTGCTGCTCGTCGGATGATAGTCCGGCCGGCGCGGGGTTGCCGTACTTGAGCGCATTCGCAATATCGTCCGGCACTGTCGCCGGCATGTTCGTGTGAATGGCGATAAGCCCCGGGGGGGTAAGAAGCGCCATCTGTTCGGTGACGGCATTGCCCCAATCGCCACCTTGCGCCACGTAGCGCGTATAGCCGAGGCGTTTCATTAGCACGACCCACGCACGCGCGATGTGCAGGGGATCCCAGCCCGTCGTTGTTGGTTTGCCCGAAAACCCGTGACCGGGTAACGACGGAATCACGACATCGAACGCATCGGATGCATTTCCGCCGTGCGCCATGGGATTGGTCAACGGCTCGATGATCTTCAATTGCTCGATGATCGAGCCCGGCCAACCGTGCGTGACGATCATTGGCAGCGCATCTTTATTCTTCGAACGCACGTGGATGAAGTGGATGTCCAGCCCATCAATCTGGGTGACATATTGTGGCAATGCGTTTAGCCTCGCTTCAACTTTACGCCAGTTGTAATCCGTCGACCAATAGTGTGCGAGCTTCTGCATCGTCGCGAGTTGCACGCCTTGCGATGCATCTGTGACGGTTTCGCGCTCAGGCCACCGCGTCGCTTTGATGCGTCTACGCAAATCAGCTAGTTGCGCTTCTGGCACGTGGACGTGAAGTTTACGGATGGCCATCCCGTCTTCGCCCGTCGCCGGCGTGATCTCCGTGATCGAGGTTGACTGAGTCGTATCTGCTAGAGCGAGCTCACTCAGCGATACGGTCGCAACTGCGGCAGCAGCGACACCGATAAAACGGCGCCGCGATGGCACCTGAGGAAGCATTTCGTTTGACATGGAAGCTCCTGTTGGTCGTAAGAGGCCCTTAAGCCTGATTTGTGAACATAGAGGCGTTATCGATGGCGCGCGACGCGCGTGCTTCCAGGCCACAATGCTGAGACAAATGCTAGCGGCAGTGACGTGCGCGGACCGGGGGTGAACATCCCAAACAATCGTGTGAGTCAACTTCACCTTACCCACGCTGCTGCTGCCAACAACGAACACATCTGTATCCGACGCGAAAGTCTGTGACTTGCAGAAACATCGCAGCAGCAGAGACATCGACCGGTCGGATACGAGCGTTGATACCTCTGCAGCCGAGTCGTGCGTCAGGCATTGCAGTCCAATCAGCAGAACGCAATGGCAACGAGGTCTGATCGGCATGCACGCATGCACAGGTGCAGTAACTTTCCGATCGCGTGGCCCGTCATAAATAACGGTAAGCGACCGGCGATGATTCAGCCATTCTACGAATGGCTGCAAGCGCCGCGTCCAGGCGTACTCGCGTCATACTTTGGTGGTACGGGTGTACTTCTACCCGCAGAGATCCTGTCCGCCAACGAACATCCGACGGAACACGGGATGAGAGGTCATTTCACGCAAGTTGCGTCACCAAGACCGGAAAACGGAAGACGGTGATGGGGTTTTCCGCCTGTATCTCCGGATGCGTCGCTGTCATTCGAAAGACATCGTGGGAAATGCAGCCTCGCTGGCCCGATGTCGTGCGGGCCGGTACGTCCCGCTATCACTGGATTCATCTCTACCCGATGAACAGTACTCGGGAATTTTTCATACCTCGCACGACGCCCGGTTCACGACGGACCATGTGATATCGCTACAACTTGTCACCTGCGATGCGCGAACAACAATGTCAGTCGTATTCTATTGCTGCAACTTCCTTGGACGCCAGTGAGTGCTTGCAGCGATGCAGTGACTCGAACGAATGAAATCAAGGACTGCACTGCGCTCGATCTGGGCTGCAACGTGAGACCACCTGATCCACCGCCGCCAGTGAAAAGCGAAATAATTTTCCTTTTTTAACGGAGAACTGAAATGGGCAATCCCACGTATCGCGCGGAACGCACCGGCTTGCTACTGGTCGACCCCTACAACGATTTTCTCTCGGAGGGCGGCAAGGTCTTTCCGATGATCAAGGAAATCGCTACCGAGAACAGGCTGCTGGACAATCTTCGTGCGACAGTCGCCAGCGTACGCAAGGCAAGCATCCAGGTGTTTTACGTGCCGCATCGTCGCTGGGAGCCGGGGGATTACGAGAACTGGGATCATCCGAATCCCACGCAAGATGCGATCAAGCAGCGTCACACGTTTGAAAAGGGGACGTGGGGCGGCGAATGGCACCCCGATTTCGTGCCGCACGCAGAGGACATCATCATCAAGGAACACTGGGCGCAGAGTGGTTTCGCAAATACCGATCTCGATTTTCAGCTGAAGCAGCAAGGTGTCACGCATGTGATTGTCATCGGACTGCTCGCGAATACCTGCATCGAGTCGACCAGTCGGTTCGCGATGGAGTTGGGCTACCACGTCACACTCGTGCGCGACGCAACAGCTGCGTTCTCGAAGGAAATGATGCGCGCGGCGCATGAGCTCAACGGCCCGACGTATGCCCATGAGATTCTGACAACTGCCGAACTCAGTGCGGCGCTTAACGCCGGCACTGGCGCCTGAATTGAAGGAGATCAGAGATGACACTCACCGGCAATCTGCTCATTGGAGCTCAGGAAATATCGGCAAGCGCAGGGACGATGAAGGCGTTAAACCCTGCAACGAACGCCGAAATCGAACCGTCGTTCGCGCTTGGTGGCGTCGCGGAGGTGGATCGTGCCGCGCGACTGGCTGACGACGCTTTCGACAGTTACAACAACACAAGTCTTGCCGAACGTTCCGCATTCCTTGAACGGATCGCAGACGGCCTCGACGCCATCGCGACCGAACTTGCGCAGCGCACATCGCTCGAAACCGGTCTGCCCGTCGCTCAACTGCAAGGGGAGGCCGCCAAGTCTGCGGTGCAGTTCCGCCAGTTTGCAACCGTCGTCCGCCAGGGACGTTTTCGGCAGGCCGCGATAGATCCCGCGCAGCCGGACCGTCAACCGCGTCCACGCATGGATCACCGATTGCAGAAGATCGCGCTCGGTCCCGTTGCGATATTTGGCGCCAGCAACTTCCCAATCTCGTACTCGGTCGCGGGTGGGGATACGGCTTCAGCGCTGGCAGCGGGCTGCCCCGTCATACTGAAGGCGCACAACGCACATCCGGGTGCATCGGAGATGATGGGCCGCATGATCCAGCAGACGGTGAAAGCAGCGGGACTACATGAAGGTGTTTTCTCTCTGGTCCGCGGTGGTGGCAATGAGATCGGCGAGGCGCTTGTCGATCATCCGCTCATCAAAGGCGTGACGTTCACCGGATCGGAAGTAGGCGGGATGGCGCTTTTCCGTCGAGCGCAGCAACGTCGTGACCCAATTCCTGTCTTCACCGAAATGACGAGCGTCAATCCAACGTTTGTGTTGCCTGCGGCGCTCGCGGCTCGGGGTGCTGAGATCGGCGATGGTTTCACGGAGCGCATGCTCGTCACGGTCGGCCAGGCTTGTCTGAAGCCCGCAATTCTCCTCGCCATCGATGGTCCCGGCTATGAAGAGTTACGAGCAGCCATGCTTCCGCGCGTCGCGAACACGCCCGCCCGAACGATGCTCACGCCGGGGATCAATTCGGCGTATCTCAAGAACCTCGAGCGTCAGCGCAATTCGGGTGCAGAGCGAATCGCCGCGGGCGGTCCGCCACAAGGCAAGTGGGACGGTCAATCGGTGCTCTTCGAAGTCGACGGCGCACGCCTGCTGGAAGATCCGTTGCTGTCGGAAGAGGTGTTTGGACCTGTCGCGCTGCTGGTACGCGTGAAAGACGTCGAACAGCTGATTGCAATCGCGCGGCAGTTCCAAGGACAACTCTCGGCCACGATGCAGATCGATCCCGCCGATCACGCGCTTGCTGCGCGGCTGCTTCCGATTCTCGAGCGTCGCACCGGGCGAATCGTGATCAATGCGTTCTCACATCCGCAAGAAGTGTCGTATGCATCGATTCACGGGGGGCCCTTTCCTGCAACTTCCGATAGCCGATTCACATCTGTGGGCATGACTGCCATCGAGCGATTCCTCCGTCCGGTTTGCTACCAAGGGTTCCCAGACGATCTTCTACCTGAAGCGTTGAAGCTGGACAACCCTGCGGGGATTTGGCGCCTGACTGACGGCGAACTATCGAAGGATTGATAGCGGTCAAGAAAGGTAGGGTCGGCAAGGGCGTCAGAAGCGCTCGATACACTTTTTTGATCTCACGTAGGACGTGCTGGCTCGTCTCCCGACAGAGCTGCGCACGTCCTCGGACGCCAGACCAGCGGCCAGACGACAATTTTTTATTAGGAGTCGCACTATGACCACGTCGTTTCGACAATTCAGCGTTAGGCCACAAAGCCCTGCATATTGGCGAGTCACGTTCGATAACCCTCCCATCAATGTGCTCGACGGCGCGACAATTCCAGAATTGCAGCAACTACTCGATCTGATGGACTCGGACCCTGAACTGCGCGTCGTAGTGTTTGACAGCGCCAATCCTGAATATTTCATCGCTCATTTCAGTGCAGCGGCTGGAGTCGACACGATCGTGACGCCGCTGCCGGGTGGGATGTACCCGTGGGTAGATATTGTGGAACGGCTCGCTCGGCTCCCCGTAGTGACGATTGCTGCAATTCGTGGACGCGCACGCGGCGTGGGCAGCGAATTTGCATTGGCGTGCGACATCCGGTTTGCCAGCGAGGAAAAGGCGATCCTTGCGCAAATCGAAGTTGGTGCGGGCCTGTTTCCTGGGGGCGGAGCGATCGAGCGCCTGCCTCATTTAACGGGACGTGGACGTGCGTTCGAGATCATTCTTGGCTCGGACGACTTCGATGCAAGCACTGCCGAGCGCTACGGGTGGGTCAATCGGACTATTCCTGACGCAGAGTTCGAGAAGTTCGTGAACCGATTCGCAAAACGGGTCGCCTCGTTCGACAGGCAGCCGCTGCGTGAAGCCAAGCGATTGCTGAACACACATTCTGCGCAGTCTCTATCGGCCGCAATTAACGAATCGCAAAAGGCTTTCTTCAGCGCGCTCTCTTGGCCGACAACAATCACGCGTGCCCAAAAACTAATGGAGCTGGGTTCAGGGCAAGATAGTGATTTGGAGCGCAACTATGGAGCGCGCCTTGGAAGTCTGATGGATGAGCCCGCTACCAAATGAACAAAGGATACTTTATGAATACCCATTCTCCTGACTTGCGCGATCGAAACCCCGACGAACAACCGTTGAAAGGGCTGGAACTGCAATCTTGCATAACCCCTGACGGTGAGCTGAAGCTTTCGCTTATCGAGCTGGAAGTTGCGCCTCCGACAGGAGACGAGGTTGTTGTCCGCGTCGAGGCCGCGCCGCTCAATCCTTCCGACATCGGCCTGCTGCTTGGTCCCGCTGATCTTAACAGCGCGACGCAGACGGGTATCGGCCGTCAAAGAACGTTGACCGCGAAGATCCCAGCCGAGGCACTGGATGGTCTTGCGCTGCGGCTCGACGCATCTCTGCCTGTTGGTAATGAGGGCGCTGGCGTGGTTGTCCGGTCGGGGCCGGGGGCGGCGGAATTGCTTGGTAAAACCGTGTCCGTAGCAGGAGGCGGTATGTACACGCAGTATCGTCGTCTCAACAAAGCCCAGTGCATGGCTCTGGATCCGGGCGTGCCGCCAGCAGAGGGCGCTGCCGCTTTCATCAACCCGCTTACGGCGCTCGGTATGGTCGAAACGATGCGCCGCGAGGGTCATCTGGCGCTGGTACACACTGCAGCGGCCTCGAATCTCGGCCGCATGCTCATCAATGTTTGTCGGAACGAAGGAATCGCACTTGTTAACGTCGTCCGTAACGAAACACAGCTGGGTGTTCTGAAAGAACTTGGTTCGCAATATGTTCTCAACAGTGAGTCAGCCAATTTTGATGCGGACCTCACAGACGTATTAGTCAGTACCAAGGCTACGCTGTGTTTTGACGCGCTGACGGGTGGACCGCTTGCCGGGCGCATACTGCTTGCAATGGAGAGAGCGCTCGTCCGCGAACTGCCAGGCTACAGCCGGTATGGATCTTCAACTCACAAGCAGGTGTACATGTATGGCAGCCTCGATCCAAGACCGATTGAGGTGCCGCGCGTTGGCATGGCGTGGGGAATTGGAGGATGGCTACTGTTCCACTTCCTTGGGAGGGTTGGTCCCGAAGCAACGCAAGCACTGCGTGACCGGGTAAATGCTGAGTTGCGTACGACTTTTCGTAGTGAGTTCAAGGCCGAAATTTCGCTCAGCGATGTCCTCTCGCTTGAGATGCTTCGGGAGTACACAAAGCGCAGCACGGGATCGAAATTTCTGATCAACCCGTCCCTCGACGCCTGATTCGGGCAGTTATTGGCAGGGAAAGGTCGTCGGCCATTGATGCGTGCTGACAACGGCGCTCTTTACGTTTTCAGACGCATTTCTACCCGACGGCCGCTGGAGGATAACTGATGAGCAACGAGTCCGTACCGGGCGACCCTGTACCGCCCCCTCAGCCCGCGGAAGGAAAGAACCACGTCGACGACGATGCGGTGATTGACGCTCCGTTCGTGTCTAGCCACCCCCGGCTCCAGCAACTGTTTCCCGTCCTCACCGAAGCAGAGATCGCCAGAGTGCGGCGCTTTGGCCGAGTGTCAAGGTATCCCAAAGGCACGTTGCTCTATCGTGTAGGGGAGCGCACCCCCGGTATGTTTGTCCTGCTGTCGGGTAAGATCCGGGCTATCGCCCGCGATGGTCTTGGGCGCGAACAGATCATTCACACGTTCTCCCAGCGCGGCGAATTCACTTCTGACGTGAACCAGTTTTCGAAAAAGCCATCGTTCGTGGATTCTCGTGTCATAGAAGATGTCGAAGCTCTGTTGGTCCGGTCCGATGACCTCAGTCCACTTCTGATCAGTGAAGCCGAGGTTGGCGAAAAGATCATGCGCGCGCTAATCCTCAGGCGCTTTATTGCAATGGAACGTGTGAACGGCGCGGTTCTGGTCGGCTCGTCCGGCAATCCCCGGCTACTGGCGTTGCAGAACTTCCTGCGCCGAAACACCTATCCAAATGTCACACTCGATGCGGAACAGGAAGCTGATTCCGTCGCGCTACTGGAGGAACTGACACCACAACCGGATGACTTCCCGCTCGTCATCTGCCCGAACGGCACAATGCTGCGGAACCCCGACGAAAGACAGCTCGCCTCGTGTCTCGGACTGATTCCCGAATTTGATCCGGCTCACGTCTACGATGTGGCCATCGTTGGCGCAGGTCCCGCCGGCCTTGCGGCGGCGGTTTACGCAGCATCCGAGGGATTGTCGGTTGCAGTGCTTGACTGTCGCGCGCCCGGTGGCCAGGCCGGCGCGAGTGCGCGCATCGAGAATTTTTTCGGCTTCCCTACGGGCATCACGGGTCACGCTCTCGCGGACCGCGCGTTCGTCCAGGCGCAGAAGTTTGGTGCACATATCGGCATTCCGTGCGAGGTCAAGGCGGTGTATTGCGACAATCAACCGCCTGAAGTTGAGCTGACTGATGGCCATCGCATAACCGCGCGTACCGTGGTCATCGCGAGCGGCGCGGAGTATCGGCGCCCCGTCGTCGAGGATCTTGAGCGTTTCGAGGGATGTGGCGTGTATTACTGGGCTACGCCGATAGAAGCAAAGGTATGCCGCAAGGAGCCAGTGTTGCTGATCGGAGGCGGTAATTCGGCGGGACAGGCTGTCGTGTTTCTCGCATCGCATGCCGAGCATGTGCACATGTTCATTCGAGGCGCGACGCTTGAGGACAGCATGTCGCACTACTTGATCGAGCGCGTTCTGGCACTGCCGAATGTGACGGTTCATACCCGTGTTGAACTGACCGCGCTTGAAGGAAGTACGCGTCTCGAACGGGTGCACTACCGCGGCGCCGGGGGAATCGAAGGAAGTATGACCGCCCATCACCTGTTCGTGTTTATCGGCGCAGAACCGAATACGGGCTGGCTCCAGACGTGCGGCGTCGAACTTGACAGCAAAGGTTTCGTGCAGACAGGCATCGCTCTTTCGGATGTGACCTTGCAATCAGTGTCGCTGCAGACGAGCGTCCAAGGCATTTTTGCAATCGGCGATGTCCGTTCAGGTTCGACCAAACGTGTTGCTTCGGCAGTGGGCGAAGGTGCGGGTGTGATCGCGCAGATCCAGGGCTTCTTGGCTCAAGCTTACTAAATGCGCCTTCGCCGGGCTCGATGAGAGCAGCGACTGGTAATCCGTTGACGGCCTTGAAGTAAGTGTTCTGCGCTCGCCGTCGCCATCGTCCGTTATCGCGCTTAACTCCGTAGGCAAGTCTGCCTATCATCGATCCTGGATTACGATAGTGCCCGACGATACGCAAACAACGAAGGGGTTCCCCCACTCATTACGAACAAAGCCTTGTCTTCGGGCTTTAGTACGCCTGTTCTGATTTCGTGAATCAAGCCAGCGAACGCCTTGCCACTGTAGACAGGGTCTAGCAGCAGCCCCTCGAGGGTCGCGGCGAGGCTGAGCGCTTCTCGCATGGCTTCGGTCGGCAGGCCATAACCACTACCAAGTTGCTCTCCCCGAATTGCCACCGCATCTGCATGAACTGATAAGTCGGGATTGAGTAGTTCAAGGGCTTTTTGTGTCTTCTCGAAAGTCGTCGCTAACGCTTTCTCCAACGGTGCCAGGACCGTGTAACCAACGATCGATGCCGGATCCTTGCCCATGGCGATGGTTCCCGATATGAGACCTGCTTGCATCCCGCCGCTGCCGTTTGCAACGACGATACGATCGAATGAAATACCTTGTTTGGCGGACTGCTCGTCAATCTCCGCTGCACAGGCGGCATAGCCAAGGCAACCGACAGGGCTTGAGCCGCCAAGTGGGCACACGTAGACACGGCTGCCTTGAGATCTAAGCTTCGCCGCACGCTCTTCTGCAAAATCCAGTGCACTAAGGTCGCCGGGAATATCATGGATAACGGCGCCTAACAATGCGTCCAGTAGCACGTTGCCGTTGTTCACGTAGTCCTCGTCTTCGATTGGCACCAGACGGGAAAGTACAAGCTCGCACTTCAAGCCCGCACGGGCAGCTGCTGCCGCCGTGAGTCGGGCGTGATTGGACTGACGGCCACCAACCGTAATGATCGTGTCAGCACCAGAGGCCAGCGCCTCTCCGATTAGAAATTCGAGTTTACGGAGCTTGTTTCCTCCACCACCCAAACCGTCCAGATCGTCACGCTTCACATAGATGCCGGGGCCGTCTAATTTCCGACTTAGGCGGGGAAGATGCTGGATCGGTGAGGGGCCGTCGCGCAGGGACGCTTGGGGGAATCGTGACAGATCGAGTTTCGATTGCTTCATTGTCTTCTTTGCTCCAGTGGTTCTAGGCGAACGCTACTGCTCCTGCCAACGGCAGCATGCCACTACGTTTGTTATGTTCGATGCTAGCCTAGCGATGAACTGCAATTAACACCAACGGAGAACTACGTTCAAGGATCGAGGCGACGCACGTACAGAATGAAGAATCAAGTCAGCTGTATGCGACGGCGACTCACGAGTGTCTGCCCGGTTGCGTTACGGAAAGGCCCTCTGTTCGACGGTCACGGTACCCATTGACATTTATCTGGTTACCGTGAAACACCGACGCGTACGTGGCCGCCTTTTAGAACGACAGACAAACCTTGCCGAAGTGTTTGCCAGATGCCTGGTGCCTGAATGCGTCGGCGATCTCGTCAAGCGGATAGCTACTGTCGATTATCGGCTTGACGCCAGTTGCGTCGATCCCGCGGATCATGTCGATCTGATGCCTGCGACTGCCGACAATTAACCCTTGCAGTGTCTGCTGACGGCGCATCAGTTCGCCAGTCGGCACCTGCCCGACAAGGCCCGTCAATACGCCAATCAGCGCAATGTGGCCACCGATCCGGCAAGCCCGGATCGACTGTCCAAGCGTGTCGGGACCACCGACTTCGACCACGTTGTCGACACCGCGACCGTTCGTGATCTCGAGTACTTTCGCGGCCCAGTCGGCGTCGCGCTTGTAGTTGATCAGGTGGTCAGCTCCGAGCGCCTGGGCCTTCGCGAGTTTCTCGTCCGACGACGACGTCGCAATTACCGTAGCGCCCATCAGTTTGGCGAACTGTAGAGCGAAGATCGAGACGCCACCCGTACCCTGAACTAGCACCGTGTCGCCTGCTTTCAGCGCGTCGTCAACAACGAGCGCACGCCACGCTGTCAGGCCCGCGGTGGTCAATGTCGCGGCCTCCGCGTGACTATAGCCTCGCGGCGCGTGTGTGAACCATTGAGCAGGGCGGACAACAATTTCGCGGGCGTAACCGTCGACACCATCGCCTGGGGTGGTCGAAAAATCGGCGAGCGTCGGGCCGCCGTCGAGCCAGTAGGGGAAAAATGTAGATACGACTGCGTCGCCCACGGCGAATTCGGTCACACCATCGCCGATCGATTCGACAACGCCTGCACCATCCGACATCGGAATACGCCCGTCTTCGGTCCGTAGTCGTCCGGTGACAACACCGAGGTCATGGGCGTTCAGTGAGTTCGCGTGGATGCGCACACGGATTTCGCCGGGGCCGGGGGCACCTGGATCGACAAGATCCGTGCTTTTGAGGTTTTCCAGCCCTGCCGGCTGGGCCAAGATAATAGCGTTCATGAAAGGAGCTCCTGATGGTCGGTTGATGGACGTGCAATGCTTGATCTGCCATCAGCCAAAGAGACAATTGCGTGCATTGTTCGCGGGGCGTCTGTCATCACATCGAGATTGTCCGACTCTGCATCGATTATCGCAAGAAGGTACAATTATCGCTGGTACGATCATTTATGTAGGTATCCACGCAATGCGACCGAAACGTTTGGACAGTAAGAGCGGCTGCGCCGTTGAAGTCACGCTCTCCGTAATCGGAGGCATTTGGAAGCCGGTAATCCTCTTTCATCTGCTGCGTGAGAAAAAGCGATTTATGGAGCTCACACGACTAATGCCGAACACGACGCAGCGCATGTTGACCCTTCAGTTGCGGGAACTTGAATCTGACGGCATCGTTGCGCGCCATGTCTTCCCTCAGGTGCCCCCGAAGGTCGAATACGAGTTAACGCCCTTCGGCGAGACCCTCGCGCCGGTATTACTCAGCCTGAGGGAATGGGGCGAGTCTTACCAGGCGCACGGAAAGAAAGACGTCGCACAAAGTGCGGCAGTGTCGAAAGCCGCGGGGACAGGCAAGCGCGGGACAAGCGCAACAGGACGGGCCGCCTGAACAGACTATTTATCGAAGCAGCCGATGTTCGTTCTGTTCGCGCTGAGTGACTTGCGACCCGAAACGTTTTGACGGCGTTAGCCGCGAGTGTCAAATGAATGGAGGGACAATTTTGCTTTCGTTGCGTTTCACCTATTTATAGGGCGTTGGACGCCATCAAACGAATGAGATGCCCGGTTGCTCAGTCACCGATCGATGTATCGCGGTCGCTCCCTTCGGTGCCTGCTGAGTCGGCTACATGCGGGTGACATCGTAGACCGCGTCGGCAAATGCCTTCGGCGCTTCCTGCGGCAGGTTGTGACCGATTCCGCCGTCAACATTACGATGTTGATACTTGCCGGTGAACTTCTTCGCGTAGGTGGCCGGCACAGGGTGCGGCGCACCATTCGCATCGCCCTCAAGCGTGATGGTCGGAACAGAAATGGTCGGCGCCAATGCCAGCCGAGCTTCGAGGGAGTCGTATTGCGGCTCGCCTTGGGCCAACCCTAAGCGCCAACGGTAGTTATGTATCACCACGGCGACGTGATCCGGATTTTTGAACGAATCGGCCGAGCGCTCGTAGATCGCATCATCGAACTTCCATTTGGGCGACGCGAGATGCCAGATGAGCTTGTTGAAGTCATGGCAATTTTCCCGATAACCTTCGTAACCACGCTCTGTTGCGAAATAAAACTGATACCACCACTGAAGTTCGGCATTTGGAGGCAGTGGTGACTTGCCGGCTGCCTGATTGCCGATCAGATAGCCGCTCACCGAGACCAACCCTTTAACCCGTTGTGGCCAAAGCGCGGCAATTATATTGATAGTGCGGGCGCCCCAATCGAATCCTGCCAGGGTTGCTTGTTCGATCTTCAATGCATCCATCAACGCCAGGATGTCAATTGCCACCACGGACTGCTGTCCATTTCGAGGCGTATCGGGTGAAAGGAAATGCGTCGAACCGTAGCCGCGGAGATACGGGATGATTACCCGATGGCCTTTTGAAACGAGTAGAGGCGTGACCTCGGCAAAGCTAAAAATATCGTATGGCCAGCCGTGCAGCAGAATGACGACTGGGCCGTTTGGCGGCCCGGCTTCAGCGTATCCTATGCTAAGTGTCCCCGCGTTGATCTGCCGAATGTCGGCGAACAGGTCCGGGCCCGGCGTTGTCATTTGCGCACCTACTGCTTCGCGTGTAGGAAGTTGCATCAGACTGACAGCAGCGATCGTTGCCCCAAGCAAATGACGGCGCCGAATATCAATTTGATCTGGCATGATGTTTCTCCTTAAAGTATCCGGTTTGGTCATGCGGGTTCTACCGTTCGCGAAACATTGTCGTGTCACTGGCGGCACGAGCGAAAGAAGTCATCAATTCACACCCTCCATAACAGTATATTTTCGAATAGAACTCCATGACATTCTCATCAAGAGAAGATCTGAAGCTAACGGAAATACTGGAAAATATGGTGGCGGACAGAGACTCTCGGCAATATGGCGGAAGTGACAAGTCGGGATATCTGCCAAGCCAAATCGAAGTGCTAATTTCCGTTGTCGTGGATTGTGAGGTTGTTCCTCACGGAGGTTACTCCGGAGACTCCTTCAGCTATCGAACCAGCCTCGTCGATTTGCGACGCGTCCGTAACCGATCCGGCCAGTGTTACTGCACCATTTTTTGTCAGAGCATTGATGTTCATAGTGTCGACGCCCCCCTTGTGAAGCGCCCGTATCACCGTTTTGCTCAATGCCAGATTCGCCTTCCTGATAGAAGACTTCGAGGTGCTCTGCGTTGCCGGCGATGTCTCTGTTGTGCCATTCTCTTGTGCCCACGCATGGACGGAAGCGAAAACGATCAATCCAATACTGACAGCTTTAATCGTTCTGATAGCGTTCATAATCTGCTCCAATGTCAATTAACTCTCGGAAGACCATTGAATGGTTCATTCGTAATGCTATTTAAACGGTGGTGCCGCGTCTGTGGTCACCGGTGTGTGCTTGGCTTGGTGCCAGTCTTTGATTTTTACCAACAACTTCTTTCAGAGCTTTTAGGCGGAGAGGCCTGAGCGGAAAGGGTCACGTGTTCTTGAATCGACCCTCCGCCGCGGATTCAGGTTGGCAATAGCTCGCCAGTTTGCTCATGGACGATGAAATCAGCGTACCAGTCTGCCCAATTTTCATCGTGCTCTCCTGTTACGGCTTCGTGCGCCCCGTGCGCGGCCGCCGCACGGCGGAGCGCACTCGCTAAGTCCGTTGTCGATGAGAACGTCGTACCGTTATGCACCCTTCCAGGAAGTCGTTCAGTCACCCCCTGGAAAACCCACCCGTTGCCGTCAGGGTCGTTAAACGCAGCGAAAGAGCCATAACTTGTCCGCGCCGGATGCGGGCCGTGCACGCGTCCTTCCTCGCCTGCATGATGAAATACACCTCCTACGTCGTGGAAGATCGTGCTCACATTGACGCCGCGATCTATGAGTTCTGTTCGAGCCGTTTCAACGTCAGAAACAATCAGGTGAAGTCCTTGCACTGATCCCGGCTTCTCTGTTGTGACTCCTTTTCCAAAGAGAACCGAGCAATGCGAACCTGGCGGCGTAAAGTGCACGACACGAAACTGATCGTCCTTCGTAATGTCGACGTCGAGCTTCCAGCCCAACCCGGCGTAAAACTGCTTCGCGCGATCGATGTCCGACACGGGGATGACGACTACCTCAAGCTTCATGTCGACGGTGCTGCCGCCTACGGTTGCAGCTGCGCTTCGGGATTGGTGGCTCATGTCAGATTCCTTTGAAAATGGGAAGTCTTGAGGATGGCGATGCAAACCGTAACCCGGATAAAGCATTTACGGACCGATTCCGCCATGTTGCGCATTATTGACGGGTCTGTGTCTGTTCAGAGATAACTGATGCCAGCACCATACGGTCCCAGTTTCCCGGAACACTTATTGCACTCCGTCTTGGACGGAAGACCTTCTCGCCACAAGCTATGGGGCGGCCAGAAAGAGCGCAGGAGCCAGCAACACGCGCCAGCCCCAGACGCCAAAGCTGTTCAGCGTAGTATCCCGTCTGAGAATCGCTCCAGCAGATGCTCACCGTGTGAACGGAGAGTACTTCCTGTACAGAGATTCGCGACGGACAAGGAATCGGGTCTGCGCGACGGAACGCCTCCTGAGGCATTCGTTTACGGCGGCGGAATTTTCTCTCGTAAGAGCTTTTCACGGGCAGTCCCGTCGTTACTTGTTCGGGACGAAGCAGATTAAGAAGAGCCCGTTCAACGATGTCTTTATTGCTCGCGTATGCCATCATTCACCTCGAAGGTAATTTTTATCCCCGTGAGATATGCTTATTATTTCACTCGGTGCAAGGTCCGGTCCGGCTGGCTTGTATCGGAGGCATGGTGGACGGGCTCGTCCAACTTAGTATCTGGGCCGGGGATCCGCGTCCATGCCATCACTGTCACTCGCGCGTCACGAAAAGCTTTTCCAATTGCTTGGCCGTCTTGAATAAAGCATCCACGACACTAAGTTAAGCCGCCATCGTTAGATTGACTATTCGACGAACGGCTGCCGTTTTGGCCTAGGGCACACGCTCCGTCATACGTCGGTATTAGCAAATTATTCATGGCGCCTAGATCCGTCTGGCAAGAGCTAGTGCGTTTGTCAACTTTACGTACAGTCGGCCGATCGGCTAAACCGTCTGTTGGTTTCGAGTCGGCGGCGGTTGTGCAAGAAGTGGATTGGAGGTCGACGCGCCTAGCGCTCGAATATTTGTCAGATGAATGGTGCCGCACCGTGACCCGGCCGACAAACTGATGCGTCAAAAGACATGCATGAGCGGATCACAGGGTGGAAGCACAAAATGTGGCGGCAGGCTCGCGCATTGATTACCATATTGAAAGCGCAACGTTGAAATCAAGTAAAAGTGTCCATCTCAAAGACTGAGCCATGAAACAGGATAGCCGTGGTGCAGGAAGGGAACCCTTGCCGAAATCGCTTGTGTATGTGATCGATGACGATGAGCACGTTCGAGGTGGCTTAACGTCGTTGCTCATGTCCGTCGGAATACAGGTGCGGGCGTTCGAATCGGCAGACGATTTCCTCGCCGCGGAGATGCCGGCGGTTCCAAGTTGTCTTATTCTGGATATCCGGCTGCAAGGTGCAAGTGGCTTGGCCCTGCAGGAGGAGTTTTTCAAAGAAAGTATCCGCTTCCCGATTGTGTTTCTTACCGGACATGGCGACATAGAGATGTCGGTGAAAGCAATGAAAGCTGGTGCTTTCGATTTCATGACAAAACCATTCAAGGATCAACAACTCATCGATACCGTTGCCGCAGCTTTGAGAAGAGACGGTGAGTCGAGGCGGAAAGAGAGTCTTGTTGCCGACACGCGTGCCACGTATGGATTGCTGACAATCCGGGAGCAGGAAGTTATCAGTTTGGTCGCCCAAGGGCTTTTAAATAAGCAGATCGCTGACTCATTAGGCGTGAGCGAACCCACTGTCAAGATTCATCGGGGACGAGCGATGCAAAAGCTAGGTGTGCGATCCGTGGTCGATCTCGTTAAAAAGTTGCAGCAGATGGCACCCGTGCGCTAGGAAGCAAGAGGGACATTTCTGCATTTTCATGCTTTTGGCGTGTTTTAGCGGGAGGTACCTCTCCATAAAATACTTTTCTCTATTCGGTCGTTCGAAAGTCTATTTGTATAATTCCAAGGTCGTATTGGCGTCCTGTCTGCTGGACTGTAACTTGCCCTGAGGAATCAGACTGAGACAGATCCGGGGAGGTCGGACTCCAGATGAGATCGAAACGCTCTTCTGTATTGATCGGGGTGGTGGACGACGACGAATTTGTCCGAATGGCGCTGTCAAGTGTGCTTCGTTCGGTCGGCTGGCGGGTTATTGTTTATCCCTCGGGCGAAGGACTTCTCGGTGATTCGCGCCGGTCAAAACTGAAGCTCGTAGTCGCCGATATCCAGATGTCCGGCATGGATGGATTTGCGCTGCTGGAGGCGATCGCATCATGGAAGCGGCCCGTCCCGGTCATTTTTATTTCAGCTTACGCGACGCCGCAGGTTTCCGAGCGGGCGGAGGCTCAAGGCGCCGCCGGCATTCTCGGTAAGCCGATCAACCATACGCGGTTGCTGGCACTGATCGAAGAGATTATGGAGCAGTAGCGTTGCAAAGGCCTCTGCGCAGCGGGAGTAACACCGGCAAGCCCGAGGGTAAGTTCGGCTCGAGATGCGGGTGCGATACGCCCTTCATCATTTGGAGTCTACCGGAGCGGGCAGGCCGTCGCTTCGCCGGGCGTCACGTTGCGTGGGAAGTGTGAACTGGAAGGTGGCACCTTTGACAGGATTCGGCGTTACCCACAAGCGTCCACCGTGGCTCTCGACGATCGAGCGACAGATCGACAAACCCATTCCGAGGCCATTTGGTTTCGTCGTAAAAAAAGCTTCAAAGATGCTGTGGAGGTGCCCGGCAGCGAAGCCGGGGCCAGAATCCTGCACACTCACGCAGAGTTCTTCGGCGTCCGTTTTGCCGGTTCGAATGAGCAACGTCCGCTCTCCGTCGTTCGTCGCGTCCATTGCTTCAAGAGCATTGATTATGAGGTTCAGCATCACCTGCTGCAGTTGTACGCGGTCGCCGTAAATATGAGGCAAGCCGTCGGTCCGCTCGATCATGAGATCGACACCGTGCTTGTTGACTTCACCTCGCATGAATGCGACTAGTTCAAGAATTGTTTTGTTGATGTCGATGGCATCTTCTCGCGGAGATTCCTTTTTGAAAAATGCCCGGGTTCGCTCGACGATGTCATCGGCACGAATGCTGTTCACGATGATCTGGTCGAACGCCTTACGCACCTCGGCAAGATTGCGTGGCTTGACTGTCATCCAGCGCACGCCTGCGGTGGCATAAGACGCAATCGCAGTGATAGGTTGCTTCACTTCGTGCGCGATCGATGCCGATAGCTGGCCCATCGTCGCGACGCGGTTCGCGTGCGCCAGTTCTGCCTGTACCTCGCGATAGCGCCGCTCGCTCTCGCGGACTTTTTCTTCGGCCTCCTTGCGCTCGGTCAGATCGAGCACGAAAGCTACACTTTCATTGCTGCCTCCTTCGAAAGTCGCTGCGCCGATCATGACGGGCACGCGACGGCCATCCTTGCCGATAAGCTCCTTCTCATAGGTCTTCGCGCGTCCCGTCTGCGCAGTCTCCGCCAGAGCCCTTTCGTCGAATTCGCGCCATTCTGGCGGTGTCAGGTCCCTCCAGCGCAGGGAACCTGCGACAAGATCCCCTCGCTCGTGTCCGAGCATACGAAGAAATGCGTCATTGGCCTCGAGAATGAAACCCTCGGCGTTCCAAAGAAAAATCCCAATGATATTAGCGTCGACCAGGCGCCGGATTTTCCCTTCACGCTCCGCGAGGTCACGGTACAAACGGGCATTGACAAGCGAAATCGCGGCTTGCGAGGCCACTAGCTTCAGTACGGCAATCCGGGTCGGGCTGAACGCGCGTGCAGTCAGATTGTTCTCTAGGTAGAGTGTGCCCGCGAGCTTGGCCTGGTTCATCAGGGGCACGCAAAGAATCGATCGCGAGCGGTGCTCCCGGATGTAGGTGTCTCTCGCAAACGGCGACGCAGCCGCAGCATCGTCGAGAAAAACGCTCTCGCTCGTGCGCAGGACGTGATTGATGACCGACTCGGGCAGCATCGCCGCGCTTACGGATACATCGCAAAGTCGTAACTGGGTCGCATCGCCGCTAGTCGTCGCTTCGGCAACGATTCGTTGCTCACTACCGTCCGGCAGGATCAACAAACCCCGCTCCGCTCCCGCCTGCTCGATTGCCGTACGCATGATCATGTCGATCAGCCTTTCCAGAACGATGTCGCTCGACGCGGCCTGAGACACTTTGATCACGGTCGCGAGATCGAGGTGTTCGACGGGCGCTGCGATTGTCGTCGTCGGACCTAGGGCTGGCTCGTCCGTCCTCAGATACGGATAGTGTTCCTCGAGTTGCCGTACTTTCCCCTCGGCCCCCCAACGTAGGTAGCCATAGCGAGCCTCCTGCAGATACACGCGGGCTATTTTCCTGAACCCGCGTGTCGCGTAAAAGTGAGATGCCAGTTCATGGGCGAGCGCCTCAATGTGGACAAAACCACTTTCCTGTGCCAAGCAAATCGCCTGTTCGTAAAGCTCTTCGGCATCGACCACGCGGCCATCAATGCGGGCGATCTCGGCGCCGATTAGCGCGGCGCGGCTCCCGAAATTCTCAGGACAGTTTCCCGCCCACAGCTGATGTAGTCTGTGATGTTCGGCAGTGGCCTCCAGGTGCTTTTTTCGCTCGTCGGCCGGGAGGGTGTCGCAAAAGGATAACTCAGCCAGCGCACCGTAGAAGTGATACTCGGCTTCCTCGAAGAATGCAGATGAGGTCCACAGCAGCGGCTGTGCCTTCGCTTTGGCATACATGGCCGCCGTATAGTCGCCGGCAAAATATCGCCCCTGCATTTTCCGAATCCAGTACCAACATTCAGCGAGTGCGTGATCTGGGTTCGCGGAGAGATAGGCTTCAAAGCGAATCTCATGGAACTGCTCATCGTCAAAGCATCCGAACATCGACGTCAAGCCGCGTAACATCCGGATCAGCGCAAGCTGCGCGGTGATCATGGCAATGACCACACCGAATCGCACGCTCTCCGCGTACGCAAGGCCTCGTTGCGCTTCGATTTGTATATCGGGTAGTTGCTCACCGGCGAAAATCAGGTCTGAATTATGGCAGTTGCCCGCGTACGCACCGTAAGAGAGGTCTCCGATCTGATTCGCGGCCGTGAAAGCTCGGTCGACTAGTTCATAGCAAATCCGCACTGGTTTTACCCAGCGCGCAGTAAAGACCGAAAAGCAGAGAAAGGTCTTTGCTTCAAAGCGCTTGAGCCCTCGTCGGTCGACGAGGTCGCACCCGAGTTGACCGAAGCGACATGCTGCCTCGTAGCCACCGAAACCCAGCGCGGCCACTCTGCCGAGGCTGACATAGAGCACACATGAAGCATCGCAATTTCCCCGCTCGATGCTGAGACTGATCGCCTTGCAGATTCCCAATGCAGCCAGGTTCGCGTCCGTCTGCACGGCAGGGGCGAAGAGCTTGCTCAGAGCCTCAAGGGTCCCGAGCGAGGCAGCATCCTCCATTAAGGGGAGATCGACGAGTTCTTCTATGGTCCGGTGCCCAAGCTGCGCCCAGATTTGCTCGTACTCGCTTTGCACCTCGTCATCGGTCGGATGGGGGGACCATTTGATGCCGACATGCGCTAGGAAGGCGAGACAAACTGCGACGGAGAGATCGCTTCGATCGAGCACCAAGTAAACGTCCATATGCAGGCACGCAACGAAAGCCTTTTCGACTGTCGTCGCGGCGCGTTTTGACAGGGCCATCAAGCGCTGGTCCGCGGCCAACAGCTGTCCGGTCAAAAATTCGCATTCGGCTCGGTTAAGTTCTAGTGCAAAGATCAAATCATGCTGGTGGTCCCAGCATTCGTCGCTCAAAAGTTCCACACCTGTGACAAGATAGGTCAGCGCGGAGGCATAGGCTGTCGACGCTTTCGCCCGCTGGCCGGCAAGCAGGTTGAATCCCGCAATTTGCTCCCGCTCTTCGCGCGAAGTGACTAAGGCCGCGCCGCGATTCAGCTGACCGACGATCTCGAAGATTGCCTCCTCCCGCCTTTCCGGGAGGGTCTGCTGTGCAAGCAGCCTCCCGATCTGCAGATGGATCTCGGCGCGCGAGGCTTGGGGAATCAGTGAATAGGCGGCTTCATGAACCCGATCGTGAACAAACCTGTAGGCCCCGTCAGACTGCTCAACCAGTTCTTGACGAATGGCTTCCCACAGTGCCGCGTGCACCTCGGCCTCCGGGGTGCCGAGTGTGGCCGAAAGCGTCGCGATTTGGACGACGTTTCCGAGACAGGCAAGTTGCTCCAACGCGTTTAGTGTCTTGGCTGGAAGGCGGGTCAGCTTGCCGACCATCAAGTCCACGACGTTGTCGGTGTACCCTTTGGCGTGAATGCGCTCACGATCCCAGCGCCAACGCATTGAGTCAAAATCAAGGGCAAGCAGTTCCTCTTCGACAAGCGCGTGCAGAAACTGAACCACGAAGAACGGATTGCCGGCGGTCTTGTCGTGCACCAGCTGAGCCAGAGGCTCGATATGTTCTCGGCCGCAGCGAAGTGCCTCCGCGATCAACTGCTGTATGTGCCCGCTGGCGAGCGGCGCCAGCGTAATTTCAGCGATCCTGGCACCAGTGTGCGCGATTGCCTGGAGCTTGACCATCAGCGGATGCGTGTCGTTGACCTCGTTGTCACGGTAGGCGCCGACAAGCATTAGGTGTCGCAGTTCAGAGCCGGTCAGAAGATCCTCGAGCAGGTCAAGCGTCGCCGCATCGAGCCACTGCAGATCGTCCAGAAACAGCGCGAGTGGATGCTCTGGCCGGGCAAAGACTCCGATGAAGCGCCGGAAGACGAGCATGAAACGGCTCTGGGCCTGTTGCCCGTCAAGTACCGGTACAGGCGGGGGCTCGCCGATGATGTGTTTCAATTCCGGGATCAGGTCGGTCATGAGGCGCGCATTGGGCTCCAGCGTCTTCAGCAACTCGTCGCGCCAGCTTGCGAGTTCAGTTTCGGGCTTGCCAAGAAGCGGCCGGACCAGGCCCCGAAATGCCTGTACCAGCGTCGAATACGGGACGTCGCGCTTGTACTGGTCGAATTTTCCTGCCGCGAAGATTCCACGCGGTGGCACCAATATCTTGTGCAACTCATTGACCACCGAGGATTTGCCAATTCCGGAATAGCCGGAAACCAGCACCATCTCCGGCGCGCCGCTTATGACGATGCGGTCGAACGCGGCGGCGAGGGTGTCAACCTCGTGTTCCCGTCCGTACAGTTTCTCGGGTATCTGCAGCCGGTCGGATATATCGTGTTGTTCCATCGGGAATATATGGACGCGGCGCTCACGCTCCCAATCAACGAGGCAGTGCTGCAGATCATGCTCAACGCCCCCTGCAGTCTGATAGCGCTCCTCAGCCGTCTTGGCGAGCAACTTCATGACGATTTGGGAGAGCACAAGCGGGACGGTTTCAACCCGAATATTGGGTGGCTCCGGCTGTCTGGCGATATGGCAGTGGACCCACTCCATGGGGTCGGCAGCCGCAAAGGGCAGTTCGCCCGTCAACATCTGGTAAAGCGTGACGCCGAATGCGTAGAGATCACTTCGGGAATCAATCGAGCGATTCATGCGGCCAGTCTGCTCTGGCGCCATGTAGGCGAGGGTGCCGGCGATAGTCTCGGGCGGCTCAGGCGCCTGTCGCTCACGTAGTAGCCGGGAGGCGAGACCGAATCCCGTGAGCCGCGCTTGCCCGTCGTTACAATTGACGAGGATATGGGTCGGCTTGAGATCTTTATGAACAAGGCCGCGCTGATGAAGTTTACCCAGCGCCGCAGCAATGCCCACGGCAAGCCGCAAAAAATAACCTATTTCCATCGGCGCGCCGAGCAACCGCGCGAGTGGCTCACCGCCAGGATCATCCAACACAAGCGAGCGGCGGGCGCCTTCGTGCACCAGTTCCCGCGGCCGCACTGCCCACGCGCTATCAAGTTCATCCTTCAGGCCAAACTCGTGGTTGAGTCGGTCAACGCTAGCTGGCAACGGATGTTCGGAAGCAGGGCGCGCGAGCAATACGCTATGGTCGCCGTCCTCGAATGGTTGGTGTCTCCGATAGAAGACTCGCTCGCCATCATCCCACAATATGTGCAATGTGCTATCCATCGGCGCTTAGCCCTATCCGGACAAGTATTTGCTACACGCTATCGTTAGAGTACCATCATTTTTTCCGATTTTGACACTGCGCGGCGCACCGAGCGAGGCCCTATTGAGCCTGCTAAAAATTCGAGTTCGAACAGCGACGCGTGCTGGCCAATGGCGAGTGTTTACTGGGGATCAAGCTGGCTGAGGCAGCGGCGGGACTCAGCACATCGCGACCAATCAAATTCCGTAACTACGGCGCAAACCGGACGGTCTGGCGCACAGAACCGGGGCACCTGATTCGTGGATACGATTGATTTACCCGTCGGCCATCGTTATCGCGATCGCCGAAAGAAAAGCTCGATTGCGTCCGGGTGAACCGGTGGGACTCACGCCCGATGATTTCCAATCAGGCGGTAGAGACCTAGCTGATGTCTGTCACCATGCAATACGGTGTTTCTCGTCAGTCTCGCGGTGCCGGCGGTCGTCGTCGACGTGAAGGTACTGACTGGTTGTCGTCAGTGACGCATGCCCGAGGTTATCGCGCACGAGTCGTAGATCTAGCTGTTGATCCGCCATGTGAGACCCTGCGCTGTGACGAAGCCAGTGTGCCGATGCCTGCTCGAGGCGGTCCGCGCGCTGTGCGTGCTCTTCACCACGCGCACGCAGGGATTGCGCCGCACCGCTAAAAACATCCTTCACGATTCGATGCAACGCAGCGCGCGTGAGCGGTTTGAGCGATTGGCCGATCGGCAGCACCAGCGGCGTCTCCTCGCCCGGCGAAGGCAGCGCTGGCAGTCCTCGCGCCCGCCGGTATGTGTCCAGTTCCGTCATCATTTCCGCTGTGGCGGGAACCAGCCGCTCCTTGCCACCTTTGCCCACCACTTCGAGCCACCATCGATCCTTGCCGCTTTCGTCACCGCGACGAAAAAACCGTCCCATCGTGTTCGTGCTGACCTCCGTAATCCGTAGGCCGCCCAGATAGAGGAGGGTAAATAGCCACCGAACGCGTGCGTGGTGTTCGCGCTCGCGATCAGTCTGCGTCGACATGCCCTGAATGAATGTTTTGACATCGAACCACAGTTCGGGCGACAGATACCGGACGATGCGCGGTCTGGTGCGTCGGGCACGCTGACGCGAGAGCGACAGCGGATTGCCGGCCAGATAACCGGCCTGCACGAGCCACGCAAACATGACGTTGAGGATCACCATCGCCTGTCGCTGGCTCGATTCGGACAGCGGCCCGTAGAAAGGCCGCCAACGCAGATCGTTGCGGGGGTGCTTGCGTCCGCCCTCGGCGCTCCACCGGGCGGCGGGCTGGGGGTCGGCGAGAAAGTGCTGGTAGACAAGTAGATCCTCGTGCGTGAGCGAGGAGAGTGGCTTTCCGAGCTGCAGGACGGACCATAGCAGCAGCCGTTCGGCTTCCTTGCGGTAGTTGTCGAATGTCGTTTTTGTTTCGACAAAGCGGGCGAGCCACGCTCGAGCCGCGTCTAGATCCGTGCTGGCCGCGACCTGCATGCGGCCGCTTGCGCGGTTCGTGCCATGACGGCCATCGAGGTCGTCTGGCAGTTCAAGCGCATCGATCGGGCGCGGAGTGGGCAGGGCGGTTTTCATGTTTGAAGAGGCGGACGTCCGGATTTCTGGCTCAGCGTAATTATGCGTACAGGCAGCACCAAGGAAGTTAACATTATAGCCATAATGTCAAAATTATCCGTTATATGAATTGGATATTTGACGGTTTACGTTATATTATTTATTGAATTTCACTGAAACCGCACCCATGTCCGACGTCCTGCCCGATGAAGCCCGCCTCGCCCCCGAAATCGACCGCCTGAAGGCCGCATTCCCGAAGACCCGCGAGCTGTACCGCGAAGTCTGCGCGCTGCTGTTCTTCCGCTTCGGCATCACGCCGACCGCGAACCGGCTGTACCAGCTGGTGAAGCGCGGCAGCATGAGTACGCCGACTCAGGTGCTCGGGGAGTTCTGGGTTGAGTTGCGCGAGAAGAGCAGGGTGCGGATCGAGCATCCCGATCTGCCGGCGGAGTTGCAGGCGGCGGCCGGAGAACTGGTTGCGGCGCTGTGGACGAAGTCCACCACATCAGCGCAGGCGGCGCTCGAGGCACTGCAGGCTGATGCCGAAACCGAGAAGGCCAGCGCGCGCAACGAGGTAGCGTTGCTGCAGGCCGAGCTCGAGCGGACCGAAACGGCGCTCGAGCAGCGCACCGGCGCGTTGCTGGCGGCACAGGTGCGCATTCAGGAGCTTGAGCAGGCGCAGGCCGCCGGGGAGGCGACGCGCGAGGCGCTCGAGACTGAAATCGCGCGACAGCAGGACGAGATCGGCGCGCGTGACCGGGCACTGGTGCAGGCGAGGGCGGATTTTTCGGTTGAACTCGACAAACTACGGAGCAGCGCGGAACTCGCAGGAGAGCGTTTGCGGGCTGCCGAGAAGCGGGCGCTGCTTGAGATCGAGCGCGAGCGGGGCGTGAGCGCGCGGTCCCAGAAGGAGCTTGAGGCGGCCGCGCGCAGGGCGGAGCAGGGCGAGGCCCGGCACCGGCAGGAAATCCAGGCGCTGCAGGTTCAGCTTGGCGACGCGCGTCATCGCGCAGGCGTCGTGGAGGGAAATCTGGAGGCGCTTCGCAGCTCGAATGTGGCATACGTCAGGGAACTCGACGCGCTGAGATTGCAACTCGCGACCACCGTCGCAAACCAGGCGGCGACGCGGAAGCGCCCGCTATCCTCTCTCGAGACCAGCAAGCCTCGCCGCGCTGCACCTAAGGTCGCGACGAGGAAGCGATCGCCATCCTGATTCTAGTGTCGACCCGTAACGTCGCTGGACCGGTGCCATCGGGCGCCCGCCGCTGTGCCACCGGGTTTTCCGAGGTAAATGTAACCCAACGTAACTGTTCCGAACAGGTGCGGAATTAAGTGTTGGGCTCCGCCGCGTTTAGAAGGCAAGCTGCCGGTGTCGGCCATTTTGAGCCGGTCGCCTGCGCCGCGCAAGGGACCGTCGCTCCGGCTAAACCGGTCGTTCGTCGATAGCGGCGTCTCCGACGCCCGCGCCTGCATCCTTCACTGACAAATCTTTTACGAAGACTGTGAAGTGGGCAAATGGCACTTGATTGCGCAATCAGTTGCTTGGGCGAACTGGCATAAACCGCGCTTTTTACTTTTGACTCACCGTTGCGATTGATACCTGCGAGGTCGAATGGTCTAATAATATTTCGTCAGAAGTATGCAGGCCTCAGCCGGTGGCAGCCAAGACTGAAGGAAAAGCCATGCCCCAAGCAATGTTCAACGTGTTTGAGGCGCTGTCAGCGTGGGGCAAATCGCTTCCCGCCTGGCAGCGTCTGCTCTTGAGCAAGCTGGTTGCAACGGTCGAACTGACCGACGAAACCATTGACCAAGTATTCGCCGAATACCTCATCGACCAGAAACTTGCAACAGCCGACGCAGAACGCCCGAAATGGGACATGGCGTTGCCAGAGCTCGACGACGGCGAGCCTTCAGTAACCAGTACGTTGACGGCAATGACGGGCATGTCTGGGGTCAATGCGCTGCTGACCGGCGAGACGCTGACTTTCGGCCCCAAGCTAACAGTAATCTACGGCCCGAATGGCGCGGGCAAGTCCGGATATGCGCGGGTACTGAAATCGGCCTGTTTCACACGCTCAAAAGACACCGGAATTTTGGGCGATGTGAAACTTGCAACGAATAAACAGCCGAAGCCAACCGCGACGTTTTCTTTCAACGACGGTTCCAGCGTTGCCTTTGTTTATCGCGAACCGTGCGAACGGCTGCGGGACGGTTTTGCTGTCTTCGACTCGACCTGCGTCCGAGTGCATCTGGATGAGCGTAATACCTTCCATGTGATGCCCTACCTGTTTGACGTTTTCCCGCGGATGGTTGCGGTCTTCAGCAAACTGCAGAGCAAATTGCGTGACGCGATCAAACAACGTACGCCATCGGCAGACAAGTTCGCAATCGAGGGCAGTACCTCGGAAGTGGCGATAGCGCTTAAATCTATCACCTCGCTGACTAATCTGGTTCGGCTGAAGGAACTCGCTGTATTTGGCGACATCGAGGAAGTCCGGCTGAAAGAGATCGAGAAGCAGCTCATCGAACTCAGGACCACTGACCCAAAGGAGATTATCAAGAAGAATGAGCAGCGTGTCGTCGATTTAAAGGCGGTGAAGGTGTCGCTTGCAGCCTTAGCGGCAACTGTGACGCCAGCTCTTGTGAAGAATATTGGTGACACCATAGGCAATACTCTTGCACTTGTCGAAAAGGGGACTGCGTTGTCCGCAGTCCAGTTCGGCGGCGAGCCGATTCAGCCGGTTGGAACTCCCGCGTGGCGCGATCTGCTGTCTGCTGCGATTGCGTACAACGACGAGGCCTACCCCGGCGACCCATTTCCATCTAAAGCTGACCGGGCGCGGTGCGTATTGTGTCATCAAGTGCTCGACGAAGACAGTGCTGACCGGCTGGCACGCTTCTATCGGATGGTTACCAGCGACACTGAGACACAGCTAGCAAGCGCCCGACGCGAACTCAAGGCTTATAGCGTGGCACTGAGCAAAGTTGGGCTGGAGTTCTTTGCCGCCGACAGCGCGGCTCGACGCACGTTGCGGGAACTGGACCTCGCACTGGAAGCGGACATTGCAAGTCAGGTGGATGGGTACAAGCTTGTCGTTGAAGCTTTGACACGAGCGGTGACAACCGAATCCTTTCCGGAATTCTCCTTGCTGGAATGTGATCCCGTCTCCGGGCGTGTCACAGCGCAGATAGAGCGCTTGGAACAGGACAACCAAAAACTGCAGTTGACCGATCCCAAAGCTCTGATTGAACAGCTTTCGTCGGAGCAACAACTGCTTAGCGATCGCAAGCTACTTGCTGAGCGGTACCAAGCCATCGCCGCCGTCGTTGGGGACCTGAAATGGGTGGCGAAGGCTGAACAATGTGTTCGGGCCTTTT
>NZ_JARESX010000073.1:0-34383 GCF_046026435.1 Paraburkholderia sp. RL17-381-BIF-C
CTGGTACGTCACTGCGCTCTGCGCGATTGCCGGGCTCGTCTCGCTGCGTATGCGCGATCCGTCGAAAGAAGGGTATTTGCGTCACGAACCTTGAATCTGCAAAGCACCATAACGCACCGTTAGGCACGACCGCAGCGGTTCGCGAGCGGCGTTCCAGGGAGACCCGGAGCGCCGGTTTCGCGGCTTTAACGCTTTGAGCGGAAGGCGTATCGACCGCGCGGCGCACGCTCACGCAACGATGATCTCGGTGCCCAACGCGTGCAGCAGATCGCGCAGCGCTTCGGCCTGCGCCATTTTCGCGCCGCTGCGCAAGTGAATCTGCAGCGCCCGCCCGGTGATTCCGTCGACGGGTTGCGCGAGCCACAACTCCACTGCGAGCCCCAATCCTTCAGGCTGGTTGACGACGACCGGTTCGATCACACGCGGCTTGAAACAGGCACTGTCGGACATGGCGTATCGCCTCAGGTCTGGTGATGGATCACACCTATCCTAGTCAGCGTGTTGCGTGAGACCAAGCAACAAATACGCGTTTGCTTAGCAGCGGATGCTTAGCAGAAAACCCGCTTATTGCCCTCGCGCTGACCGGCGTCCAGCGCCAGCGCCGCGTTACACCGGCTCCGAATGATCGCTCGCGAACTCCGGGACCAACTCCTTGACGACGGCGGCCGGATCCACGCTCACCGCGGGCGCCGTAGCCACCGCAGCGACCGCGGCCGCCGCCACGGCCTGCTGGCGCGCGCTCAACGCGCCACGCGCGAGCATCAGAAGATGGTAGTAAAGCCGCGCGTTCAGCCCATAGCGGTACGCGAACAGATGGGCGAAGGCGACCTTGAATCCGGCGAGCGCCTGACGGTTCTTCGCGTGAGCCGACACCACGATCGGCGCGAGACGGCGCAACGCCAATCTGCGCGACGGCTCGAGTTGCGCCGGCAGCTTCAATGCCTTGACGTACGCATACGCGCAGAGCGTCGCCGCGGCCGTCGTGCCGCGCGTGCTGTGCGAGATCGAGCTTGCCGTCTTGCGATACACGGACACGTAGTCGTGCAGGTAGAAGACCTCGCGCGCCGCGAGACACAGCTCGGTGCCGAACACGAAGTCGCAGCACACGCCGTACGTGTCTTTGTAGCCGATCCGTTTCACGAGTTCGGCGTTGGCCATCCAGCCGTTGTTCGGGAACATCTGAATGAGCCCGGTTCTACCCGGCAGGGATTGCAGGCCCTCGGCAGCCTTCGAGCGTCGAAACGCGGCGTTCAGCTTCGCGCTCGCCGCGAAATCGATGGCGCCGCCATGGTCGGCTTCATACTGATCGCCGAATGCCACTTCGAGTCGCGGATGCAGCGTCCATAGCGACAGGAGTTTTTCGACGCCGTCCGTGGTGAGCAGGTCGTCGTCGTGGATCAGCAGAATCTTGTCGCCGCTCGCCCGCCTGAACAGGTTCGCGACGTTGCGCGCCTGGCCGAGGGAAGGCTGATTCCTCATATAGCGCACGCGTGGCTCGCGTGCATAACGCGCTGTGATCAACCGCTCCGTGCGCCTGTCCGCCGAGTCGTCGCCGATCAGGATTTCCAGATTGCCGTAGCTTTGCGTCAGGCACGAGTCGATGCACGTCACGAGCAGATCAGGGCGGTCGCAAGTGGGCAGACAGATGGAAACCTTGGGGTGGGTGGAGGGGGTCGAAGTGATGGACATAAGCGTCGCCTTTGTTATCTGTTGAGGGGCGGCAGCTGGTCCGCTTGACGCACACGTCGCTGCAAGCAGAAAAATAGTCCATCACACCAAAAAAATAATCGGTAAAAATAAGGAAGAAATGTTTGCCGTATGAAAGCGCGCTGAAGGGGAATATTTATGCGGCTTCGCTGAAAAAAAAGCAGCAAAGCCGCTCGCCCTCCAACACGGACGATTTCAACTAACCGAGGGTTCTCCCTCGCCGGGTTTTTTGCCCGGACGGTCTGCGGGCGACTGATTGCGGCCCTCGTCGTCGCGTTCCGGCAGCTTGCTTTTCTCGTTGTCGCTGTGCACGACCGGCTGCGGATGCTCCATATCAGCCGGTTTCTGATCGCCACGCACTTTCGTTTCGCTCATGTTTCTCTCCTGATTGGATGACATGTTCGATGCAGCAAGCGGCAGGCCCGGCTCGCGATCCGGCGCGCCACGAGCGAAGCACTCGCATCTTGTCTGCACCTGGACAGTGCCGGCGCGCATCGCCCGAGTGCAGTCGTACGCCAGTGCGACGCGGCCGCCGCTGACGCATTGCGCCTGAACGCCCACTGCACGCGTGGCATGCTGCTTCGCAGCAGCTGGCACAACATTCGCTTAAAGGAAAATCAGAGTAGAAGCGGCTAGCGAGCCGGCATGTCCATGCCGGTCACCGTGGGGCATTGCTCTTGGGGCGCATCGTGCGCCCACGTCGAAGCAATTCGGCGTTTGAACGGAACTGTCCGGTTCCGCCAACAAGGAGCGTGCGATGCAGTTGCCCCGAATGTTCACCCGACTGTTGTGCATTACCGCAATCACACGCGGCGAGCTGCGTTCGCTTGTGCGTTCGCTCGTGCGTTCATCCATGCTTCGTATCGATCGAGCATGCGCGCAGCGCGGCAGTCACATCGCCCGTTCCCTGTACGGCATTCAGCCTTGCCTTCTCACGATTCCAACTCTTCCCACATTCACACGGAGTTCAGTCATGCGCGTGTTGCATCTTCTCTCCCGCATTGCAGTGTCCGCTCGTTCAATCGCAGCCCGTGCCGCCGGCGCCGCCGTCCTGGCCGGCGCTGCGCTCGGCGTATTCGTTGCGCCGCCGGCTCACGCCGACGACCACGTCAGCCTGCTGACGAGCTGGTATGCGCAGGCCGAGCACGGCGGTTTCTATCAGGCCGTCGCGACCGGCATCTACAAGAAATACGGGCTCGACGTCACGATCAAAATGGGCGGTCCGCAGGTCAACGGCATGCAGTTGCTGGCCGGCGGGCAGGCGGACTTTCTGCTCGGCTACGACTTCCAGGTGCTCTCCAGCGTGGAAGCCGGCATTCCCGTCACCACCGTGGCCGCCGCGTTCCAGTACGACCCGCAAGGCATGATGACCCACGCCGACGTGACCAGTCTCGCCGGCCTGAAGAACAAGACGATCCTCGTCGCCGGTTCGGGCCGCACGACGTGGTGGCCGTGGCTGAAGGCGAAGTACGGCTACACCGAGGCTCAAGCGCGTCCGTACACCTTCAACCTGCAGCCGTTCTTTGCCGATCCGAACGTGGCGATGCAGGCGTATCCGTCGTCGGAAACGTTCCAGGCGGAGCAGGCTCATGCGAACGCGCACTTCTTCCTGTTCGCCGATGACGGCTATCCGCCGTACAACTCGACCATCGTCACGATGCGCGACACGATGAAAAACAAGCCGGACGTCGTGGCGCGTTTCGTGAAGGCGTCGATGGAAGGGTGGAAGAGCTATCTGAACGATCCCGCACCAGGCAATGCGCTGATCAAGAAAGACAACCCGCAGATGAGCGACGCCCAACTCGCCTACGGCGTGGCGCAACTGAAGAAACTCAAGCTCGTAACCGGGGGCGATGCGGCCACGCAAGGCATCGGCACGATGACCGACGCGCGCTGGAAAAAGACCTTCGATTACATGGTCGACGCGAAACTGCTCAAGCCCGCTACCGACTATCACGCGGCCTACACGCTGCAATTCATTCAGAACGCAAAGGTGATGCCTTGAGGCCGGCCCTCCACGCAGACATCGCACCTCGCCCCAACGCCTGAACGCCTGAAAGAAGGAGCATCACATGCTGGTCACCCGTCAAAACGTCCTGCGCCGCTTCTGGTACGCCATCATGCCGATGGCGCAACTCGACGCCGGACCGCAGCCCTTCACCTTGCTCGGCGAGCCGATCGTGTTATGGAAAGGCGCGGGCGGCAAGCCGCATGCGTTGCGTGATCGCTGCTGCCACCGCACGGCGAAACTGTCGAAGGGATTCGTCGATAGCGACGGCAATATCGCCTGCGGCTATCACGGCTGGACCTACGACTGCTCGGGCCAATGCGTGAAGATTCCGCAGAACGGCGGCGGCGCGATTCCGTCGCGAGCCGTGGTGCCGTCATATCGCTGCGAAGAACGCTACGGCTACGCGTGGGTCGCGCTAGAGGACCCGTTGCAGCCCATCCCCGAGTTTCCCGAAGACGGTGCGCCCGGCTATCGCCGCATCCTGCAGTTTTACGAGCGTTGGGAAACGAGTCCGCTGCGCATGATGGAAAACTCGTTCGACAACTCGCATTTCAGCTTTGTGCATAAAGGCAACTTCGGCCTGTTCGACAATCCGAAACCGTCGAAGTACGAATTCCGTCCGCACGATTGGGGCTTCGAAGCCGAGACGCATGTGCCCGTGCGCAATCCGCCGGCGAGCTACCGCATCACCGGCACGACCGAGGAAGTCACCGAGCGGCATCTGATCAACCGCTGGTTCATGCCGTTCGCGCGGCGCTTTGGCTGCGTGTATCCGGCGAGCGGTATCCATCACATCATCTACAACTGCGCGACGCCGATCGACGACCGCACGCTGATGCTGTCGCAATGGCTCTATCGCAACGACACCGAAGACGCGTGTTCGACGCAGGAACTGATCGACTGGGATCGCCCGATCACCGACGAAGACCGCGACATTCTCGAAGCCACCGACTACGACGCGTGCATCGACGTGCGGCGTCAGCAGGAGTGCCATATGGAATCGGATCAGCCCGGCTTGCTGATGCGCCGCATGCTGCTCAAGCTACTGAACGATCATGGCGAGTCCGAAGTATTTCGCGAAGTATTGCCCATTCACGTGGAGGAATGATCATGGCGGCGACTCAAGCCTTTATCGCTGACGTGGCCGCGCCGTCGCTCTCGGTGCAGCGCGTCGACAAGCGCTATGCGAACGGC
The DNA here is from genome assembly GCF_046026435.1 of Paraburkholderia sp. RL17-381-BIF-C. Taxonomy (NCBI): domain Bacteria; kingdom Pseudomonadati; phylum Pseudomonadota; class Betaproteobacteria; order Burkholderiales; family Burkholderiaceae; genus Paraburkholderia; species Paraburkholderia sp. RL17-381-BIF-C. The sequence goes on from NZ_JARESX010000073.1 coordinate 4,913, forward strand.
ACGATCGCACTGGAGGACGTGCGCCTCGCCATCGAACCCGGCGAGTTCGTTTCGCTGCTCGGCCCGTCGGGTTGCGGCAAAAGCACGCTGCTGAAAATGTTTGCCGGCATCGAAACGCCCACGCACGGCCATCTGCGCTGGTGGGGGCAAGCGTTCGAGACGGTCGGCTCGCCGGGGCGGCGCATGTCGATGGTGTTTCAGGAGGCGACTTTGATGCCGTGGGCCACGGTCGCCGACAACGTGCGCTTGCCGCTCGATCTCGCGCATGTGCCGCGCCGCGAAGCCGACGCGCGCGCGGCCGCTGCGCTCGAAGGCGTGGGGCTCGCAAAATTCGGCCACGTGCTGCCGCGTGAATTGTCGGGCGGCATGCAGATGCGCGCGTCGCTGGCGCGCGCGCTCGTGACCGAGCCGGATCTGCTGCTGCTCGACGAGCCGTTCGGCGCGCTCGACGAATTCACCCGCAACCGCCTCGACAGCGATTTGCGCGCGTTGTGGCAGCGGCGCGGCATGACGGTGGTGTTCGTCACGCACAGCATTTACGAGGCGGTGTATCTGTCGAGCCGCGTGGTCGTGATGCAGGCGCGGCCGGGCCGCATCATCGCCGAAGTGCCGATCGAAGGTCCGCTTGAACGCGACGACGCCTATCGCGTCAGCGAGCCGTTCATGCAGCATTGCAAGACGCTCTCGGAGTTGATTACCGATGCGCATCGCGCGTCGTTGGCGAACGAAGAAACAGGAGTGCAATCATGACGGGCGAAGTGCTTGCGGGTCATTCGGGCAAGTCGGGACGCGGGGCGGCTGCCGCGTCGCCGACTGCGGCAGCTGCGGCTGCAGCGCAGGGCGCAGGGCAGCGTGCGAAATCCGCCGCGAGGCCGGCTACCAGTTCCCAGCGGCAGCCGTGGTTGCAACGCCCCGGCGTGATGAAGGCCATCGCGCCGTGGATGGTCGGCGTCGTGGTGCTGGCGTGCTGGCAAGCCTGGTGCGTGGTGATGAAGGTGCCGGCGTATCTGGTGCCGTCGCCGTCGGCGATCGTGAGCGAGTTGGTGCAGGACGCGCCGCTGCTGTTCGGCAGCCTGCTCGCGACCCTGAAGATCACGCTGTTGGCGTTCGCGCTGGCCACGGTGCTGGGCGTCGTCATCGCGTTGCTGTTCGTGCAGAGTCCACTGATCGAAGCGAGCCTCTTTCCCTACGCGATCCTGTTGCAGGTCACGCCCGTCGTGGCGATCGCGCCGTTGATCATCATCTGGGTCAAGGACATGAACGTCGCGCTGGTCTTGTGCGCGACGCTGGTGGCGTTGTTCCCGATCATCTCGAACACGGTGCTCGGCTTGCGCAGCGTGAACCCCGGCTTGATCAACCTCTTCAGGATCAATCGGGCGACCCGCTGGCAGACGTTGGTGCGTTTGCGGATTCCGAGCGCGTTGCCGTATTTCTTCGGCGGCCTGCGCATTTCGAGCGGGTTGTCGCTGATCGGCGCGGTGGTGGCGGAGTTCGTCGCCGGTACGGGCGGCAGCGGCGCGGGGCTCGCCTATCAGATCTTGCAGGCGGGTTTTCAGCTGAATATTCCGCGTCTGTTCGCGGCGCTGCTGCTGATCACCGTGACGGGCGTGGTGCTGTTCGCCATCACGGCGTGGGTGTCGCGCGCGGGTTTGCGCGGCTGGCACGACAGCCAGCTTTGAATGACGCGGTCTCGAACTCAGTTTCACACTCTCGCTCGAACTCATGACGACACACGACACAACACAGCACACGACACCTGGCACGCTGATCCGCAACGCGGCGGCGATCATGACTGGCGGCCGCGGCTCGGCCGACGATCCCGCGCGCGTGAGCGGACCTGACATTCGCATTGTCGGCGACACGATCGATGCGATCGGCGCGCTCACCCCGCGGCCGGGCGAGACGATCGTCGACGCCACCGATTGCGTCGTCTATCCGGCATGGGTCAACACGCATCATCATCTGTTTCAGTCGCTGCTCAAGGGCGACACGGCGGGACTGGACGCCACGCTCACGCCGTGGCTCGCCGCGACGCCGTATCGCTTCCGGGCGCTCTTCGACGAGCGGCGCTTCCGGCTCGCGGCGCGCATCGGCCTGATCGAACTGGCCCGCTCGGGCTGCGCGACGGTGGCCGACCACAACTACGTGTACTACCCGAACATGCCGTTCGACAGTTCGGCGATTCTCTTCGAAGAGGCCGGGAAGCTCGGCTTGCGTTTCGTGTTGCTGCGCGGCGGCGCGACGCAAACGCGCCAGCTCGAGGCCGAACTGCCGACCGCGTTGCGCCCTGAAACACTGGACGCCTACATCGCCGATATCGAACGGCTCGCCGCCCGTTTCCACGACCCGTCGCCGCGCGCGATGCAGCGTGTCGTGATGGCGCCGACCACCGTGCTGTATTCGATCTCGCCTGCCGAAATGCGCGCGACGGCGGCGGTGGCGCGCCGCCTCGGTCTGCGTCTGCATAGCCATCTCTCGGAGACGGTGGGCTACCAGGACAGCGCGCATGCGATGTACCGGCAATCGCCGGTTGCATTTTGCGGCGAGCACGACTGGCTCGGCAGCGACGTCTGGTACGCGCATCTCGTCAAGGTCGATGCCGACGAGATCGCGCTGCTGGCGCAAACCGGCACGGGCGTCGCCCATTGTCCGCAGAGCAATGGGCGCCTCGGCAGCGGCATTTGCCCGGTGCGCGAAATGGCCGACGCGGGTGTGCCGGTGTCGATCGGGGTCGACGGAGCGGCGTCGAACGAAGCGGCCGACATGATCTCCGAAGTGCACATGACATGGCTCGCGCAACGCGCGCGGCGCGGCATGCTCGCGCAGCCCACGTTTCGCGGCGGGAGTTTCGAAGGCGGCGCGAACGCCGCGAGTGTGGCCGATGTGATTCACTGGGGCACGGCGGGTGGCGCGCGGATCATGGGCCTCGACGAAGTGGGCAGGATTGCGGTGGGTTTCGCCGCGGATCTCGCGGTATATCGGCTCGACGACCCGCGCTATTTCGGCTTGCACGATCCGGCGATCGGGCCGGTGGCGTCGGGCGGCAGGCCATCGCTCGCGGCGCTGTTTTCTGCTGGAAAGCGCGTGGTGGCCGATGACCGGATCGACGGTGTCGATCTCAAGGAACTGGCGCGCGAGGCGAGGGCGGCTGTGCGGGAGTTGCTGGAGGAGGTGGTGTGAAGCGACACCGCCGACAGTGTGTGGTGAAACGCGAACCTGTCGGCGGCGCAGCCGATGCGGCCAGTGCTGCCGCATCGGCTGCCGCTGACTAGTGCAGCAACTGGCTCAGTTCAAACTGCGCTACCCCGATCTGCGTCTGAAGTTGTCTTTCCATTTGCTGGTATTGGTGCCGCCGGTCGTTGAGTTGGTGGATTTGGGGCAGTAGAGTGTTCAACTCCCCTCTCAGTTTCGCCATATCATCGTTGAAGCGGGTGAGCTCCGCGCGAATGGTTTGCCTTCGATCACGGAGCTCGCGAATGCGCATGTCCACTTGCGGGTCGTGAGGCTGACCTGTGCTTTCGAGTTGTTGAAGCTGGGCGATCAGGTTGGCGCTCTCCTGTTCTGTCTGATTTTTCCGCTGCAGCAGGTCCGCCTTCCGTTGTTCCGTGGTTGTTTGAAGCCCGCGTATCTCCTCGAGCCTTCGCGCGGTCGACAGCACATCCTGCGTGACGGTGTGCAGTTGCGTTCGCAATTGATCCATTGTCTGTTGTGCCTGCTGGATCTGGTAGGCCTTCTGCTCGTCGCCCACGGCAGCGGTTCGTTCTCTGAACTCGTTTCCGCCGCCTCGCAGGCCGACAGCGTCATGCGGCTTCCAGCTGCCGTCCGGCCGACGCTCGATCGGCACGCCCGGCTCGGCCGGTTTGTCTGGTTGCACGACGCGCCACGTCTGGTTGGCCGTGTCGTAGCGCACCGGATAGCTCTGGCCGTGATCCTGAATGTACCTCTGCCCCTTCGAATCGATCAGGACTCCGGCGTGCGCCGGGTCCGGCTGCAACGTGCCTGAAGGTTGTGCCGCGTAGCGCGACGGCAGCACGGGCGTATCCGGCGCGTGTTGATGGGCGGATCCGGTGGGGCTCGGGTCTTTCGTCTCGCTGCCGCTGCCCGCGAAATTGCGCTCGAACACATCCACCGAACCGGCGGGCAGCGACGCAGACGGCTCGGGGTGGAGCGCGCCGCCAGTGGACGAAGGGTGCTCGCCGACGCCGGGGAGGTGTTCCCCTTCGGGTCCCAGACCGCCGAGCAACAGGCCGCCGATTGCCGTTCCGGCGTCGATCAGGCCCACCTGTCCACGGCTCAATCCGCCATGATCGGGAAATTCGGCATCGAGCAACCTGGTCGCCAGCCAGTCCGCGCCCGGGATCGGCGACAGGTCGGCGAACACGCGGCCAACGCCGTAGAGAATCTTGTCGGCAAGGCCGGGAACATCCTCGCGCAGCATTTCGCGGTTTTTCCCGTCGATGTCCTTGAGCGCGCCGCCGTAGTTCTTCGCGAGATTGTCCACGTAGTCCTTGTCGGGTGCAGGTGGATTGTTGGCGACGTCCTCGAAGGTCTGCGGCTTTTCAACGTGGCTCAGGCCCTCTCCGGGCTTGTCCATCGTCGTCAGCGCCTGGTCCTGCAAGGCCTGCATGCGACGATGTATCGACGAAGTTCGATCCGTCATGCCCTGCTGGAACGTCAGCAGATCTTGCGCGATCTGCTCAGGCGGGCGCTGACGCGCCGATGATGTGGCGCGCTCCTGGCTCGAATAGCCGTCGTCGGAAAGCAGCTTCTCCATTACCGACTGGTACGGGAAGGTCTTCGCATAGGCGGGCTTGCGCGTATCGTCATCCCAGTCGGGATCGTCTGAGGTTTTCGGCAGTTTGATTTTGTCAGGCTTGTACTGCTGCGCCGCGTCGAGAATGTCGTTCACGCGGGCGGCCGAATCGTTCCATGACTTCTGAGTCGCCGCGTAGACGTCGCCAGCCTTGTTGAGGATATCGCGCTGCATATCAGTCTTGATCTTGACGGCCTGCGCGAAGCTGGCCTCGCGTTGCTGCGCTGTCGCGGCCGGTGCGCTGAATGCGCTGTACTGGTCGCGCAACTGCTGCAAGCGTTGCGTGCCGGCGTCGCCGAGCAGCCCGGCGCCAGTCGGCATATTGAACACGGCATTCATGCGTTTGAGCGGATCGGCGCGAGTCAGCTCCAGCTGGGAAATCACGTCTGCTTTAAGTTGCTGGATAGCGGCGTCACGTTGGGCGTCCGGTTCGCCGATCACGGCTTTCGCCCGCGCGGCGAAGCCCTCACGGGTTTCCTCGTCCATCTGCGCCGTAGCGGCCGCGAGACCCTCCAGACGTATCCGCGCGTTAGCGAAGCCTCGCGGGTAGCCGGTCGTCAGCAGGTTCGTCGTCGATTCCTGAGCTTGCGTTACTTTCGTGTCGTTTGCGTAGTTGATCGATTGGTTGCCACCGTCATACTTGTTCAGCATGGTTTGGGCGAATTCGGCCGGCGTGGTCGTGTCTTTCGGCGCCACGGTTGCGAGCTTCGGGGCGACAGCGTTGTGCTGGCTCGGCAGCCTGCCGGGTGCGTTCCCGGACGGAATGCGAAAATCGGAGACGGAGTTTGTCATAGGGCATTTCGTTATGTTTAAGGGACGCTGCGTTGCAACCCATTGAGGCGGATTGCCATAACGATGAAAACACCTCGGACAGGGCGCCGTGTGTTACCGGAGGATGACCACGCGAGCGCGACGCGCATCTCCGGTGACTGCCGTCGAACGAAAAAGCGCAAGCCTTGCAGCGCAAGGCCAACTCTAGAACACGCTGACCTCCACACTTACAAACAAGCGCTTGACCATGCCCGTCATTCAGCGCACCGTGGACGAGAACCCTTTCTCGCGGGAGTACGAAATGTCCCTCAACTTCCCGAACCCAAGCCGCAGCTATGACGCCTCGCACCACTGCGTCAATTTTTGGGGCTACGACAATGCGCGCGAAATCGCTTTCGTCGTCACCCGTTCGGTGATTTCTAATCTGAGCCCCAGTGTGGGCGCCGACGAACCGGCCGTGCTTGCGGCGTTCGACCGGCATCGCGAGCAAATCCTGACGCTCGCTCGCGGGCTGTATCTCGGCGGCCCGCAAAACCGCTACACGATTTCCTGACGCGGCACGGCGTGCCGCGCAAACGTCGCCGAAGCGAGACTCAGGCCGCCGGTTCGCGCGGCGCGCCGCCCGTGAGCGAAACGACAAATTCGAAAAACGCACGGACCTTTGCGGGCGGATGATGCCGCGAAGGATAGAGCGCATACAGCGGATACAGCTCGTCGCCCCAATCCGGAAAGAGCTCGACCAGTTTGCCGCTCGCCATGAGCGATTCGGCGCCGAGCGCGAGAATCTGCGCGACGCCCTGACCGGCTGCGCAGGCACTATGCAAGGTGCCCACGTCGTTGACGGTCAAACGGCCTTGCGGCGTAATCACGGTCTTTTTGCGGCCGCGATGAAATTCCCAGCTGAACGGGTAGCCCGTCAGCGGATCGCGGAATTTGATGCACACATGCTTGCCGCTTTCGAGTTCGGCCGGATTCACCGGATGCCCATGCTTCTTCAGATACGACGGCGCGGCCACGGTGAGAATCCGTGTGTCCAGCAGCTTGCGGGCAATCAGCGTCGATACTGGCGGATCGCCGAAACGGATCGCGAGATCGAAACCGTCGGCGACCATATCGCCCAACTGGTCGCGGGTGATCAGTTCGAGCTGCAGGTCGGGGTGCCGGTCGACAAACCCGCCCAGCCTTGGCCCAAGCACGAGCCGCGAAAAGAACGGATCCATGTTCACGCGCAAACGTCCGCGAACAGCGGTCGCGCCCTGCGCGGCGGATGCCGCGGCTTCTTCGAGTCCACCCAGAAGCGGCACGATCTGTTCGTAGAAGCGCCGGCCTTCGTCGGTCAACGCGACCGAGCGCGTGGTGCGATCGAAAAGCCGGATGCCGAGCCGCGCTTCGAGCCGTGCGACCGAACGGCTGACCCCGGATTGCGACATGTCGAGCGCTTCGCCAGCGGCCGCAAAACTGCCGCAATCGACGATCGCCGTCAAGACGCCCATGCCGTTCAGCATGCGCTCGTCAAATGGCATGTGAGAGTCCTTTGTTATGCATTAATGCGTGACATGCTAACGCGAAAGTCCGTTTGAATTCACGCGCCAAAACGGGGAAACGCCGCCTGGTAAGGCGGACGAATGATGTCATGTCATGAGTGGAGTGACAGCCGCGCTACCGCGTCAATCACGCTGCGGGCGTCAATCTGCATGAGCTCGTCCGATGCAACAGGAACATGCGGCTCTCGTCATGCATTGGGCATACTTGGATGGAATAGCGGACAACGCGGAATCGCGCGTATTTTTGTTGCGCGCGCCGTCGATGGTCTCGTTAGCGGCCCGCGCCTTGGGTCGCTTGCGCGCGCACGGTGCGCGAGGCAGGTGTTTCGTCGAGGTGACGAAACACCCAGGCCGATACGAGCGTGATCACGCCGACACACACGAAGGCGAGCCGAAACCCGAGCGCCGCCGATCCCACCTGCGCGGAGAAGAGATTCACGAGGCCGCCGCCGATCGACACGCCCAGCCCGATCGCGAGCATCTGCACCATGGAAAAGAGGCTGTTGCCACTGCCGGCGTCGGCATGCGAGAGGTCTTTGAGCGTGACGCTGTTCATCGCCGCGAATTGCATGGAGTTGGACGCCCCGAACACCGCCAGAATCGCGATCCCGACCACGAGCGGCGTGTCGCGCGTGATCAGTGCAAAGGCTACGATCGACGAGCCGACGATCACGGTATTGACGAGCAGGAACGTGTCATAGCCATAACGGCGCACGAGCGGCGCGATCCAGCGTTTGGCGACGGTGCCGGCCAGCGCCGCGGGCAGCATCATCAGCCCCGAATGCAGCGGCGAATAGCCCAGTTGCAATTGCAGCAGCAAGGGCACGAGGAACGGCACGGCACTCGAACCGATGCGGCACACCAGGTTGCCGATCAGACCGACGCTGAAATTCGGCTCGCGAAAGAGCGATAGCTTGAAGAGCGGATTGGCGCGGCGCCTCGCGTACGGAATGTAGGCGAGCGCGCTCACGGCGGCGAGCACGAAGAGCGCCGCCGACCATGCCAGCCGATGCGTCGGCATGGGCGCGTCGACGGCGAGCGAAAACGCGATCATGCACAGCGACAGCAGCGCGCAGCCGATGAAGTCGAACGGCGGCGCCTGGGTTTCGCCATGCGCCGGCAGGAAGCGTTGCACCGCATACAGGCCCACGGCGCCGATCGGCACATTGATCAGGAAAATCCAGTGCCACGTGATCGCCTGCACGAACCAGCCGCCGAGCGTCGGCCCGGCGATCGGCCCCAGTTGTCCCGCGACCGAAATGAACGCGAGTGCCGCCACGTACTGCTCGCCCGTCACGCTGCGTAAGACCGCGAGCCGTCCGATCGGCAGCAGCATCGAGCCGCCCACACCTTGCAGCACACGCGCCAGCACCAGCTGGCCGAGCGTATGCGCGCTCGCGCAGCAGATCGAGCCGATCACGAACAGGAGGATTGCCACGAAATAGACGCGCCGCGTGCCGAAGCGGTCGGCGAGCCAGCCGGAGGCCGGCGTGAGCATCGCCATGGTCAAGGTGTACGCGACCACGATCGGCTGCATGGCGAGTGGCGCGACGTGCAGGCTGTTTGCAATCGACGGCAACGCCGTATTGACGATCGTCGTGTCGAGCGACTGCATGAAAAAGCCGGCGGCGACGATCCACAGCAGTGCGGTCTGGGAAGAATCCTTGGTCATCTTTAACGGGCGGCGGGGCGGCGGTATGAGCGGGCGGCCGCCGGGACCGGAGCATTCGGTGGGGCAATTCCGTCATCATATTGACATCCTCGTCAATCGGGAACCCCACTAGGGGCGCTGACTGTTATCGACTTTGCCGATAACCGGCGCGACAATCGCTCATGCTCAATCCCATCTGGCTCAAGACCTTTTCGACCGTCGCCTCGTGCCACAGCTTTACCGAGGCGGGACGGCGGCTCGACCTCACGCAATCGAGCGTCAGCGAACACATCCGAAGGCTCGAAGAGAGCGTCGGCCGGCGCCTGTTCGTGCGCGACACCCATTCGCTTGCCATGACGCCCGACGGCGAAGCCATGCTCGCGCACGCCAGCGTGATTCTGCAGGCGCTGGCGCGGGCGGAGTCGCAGTTTCGCGCGCCGCGTCTGAAAGGCCGCGTGCGGCTCGGTTCCTCGGACGATGTCGCGCTCGGCCCGCTGCCGACGGTGCTGGCGGCCTTTCGCAACGCGCATCCGGATGTCGAACTGGAAATCACTATCGGCATGACCGGCAAGCTGTACGAACTGCTCGATGCGGGGGCGATCGATCTGCTGGTCGGCAAAAGGCGGCTCGGCGACCGGCGCGGCGTGCCGCTCTTCACCGGACGGCTGGAGTGGCTGGCGCGCGCCGGCACGCTGGTCGACCTGAGCCAGCCGTTGCCGCTGATTCTGGTCGCGGAGCCGAGCGTGACGCGGGCCGTCGTGCTCGACGCGCTCGCCGAGGCCGGCTTCAGCTGGCAACTGGTGTGTACGAGCAGCAGTCACGCAGGTTGTATCGCGGCCGCGCGCGGCGGGCTCGGCATCACGGTTCGTCCGCAGTATCTGGCCGCGCGGGGGCTTGCGCCGCCGCTGAACACGGCGAGTCTGCCGGTGCTGCCGTCGGTGGAATTCATCGCTCTCGCGGCAAAACGGTTGAGCCGGCCGGCGGGCACGTTGCTGAAGCTGCTGCATGACAGTGATTTGCGCGGCTCCTGGATCGGCGAGTGAGGTTGTTGTGCGTTTGCCGCGCTCTGCCAAATATTATTTTTTCGGCTGGATGCGAGTCGCTATACTTTCCATATACGGTTATTTGTTCCATTTGTGGAACATAGATCGCCGAGTCGAATAATCAGAGTTGCCAGGTGCAAGGCGTGGGAATCCACCGCCTTTTCACCGTGCGCGGGGGCCGCACTTCAAAAGCCAGAGCGCCAAACCAGCCAGAGCGATAAAAACCACGATGACCAGGAACTTGACCATCAACTTGCGGATCGCGATCACCATCGCGTTTCTTGGCGTATTGCTGACCGCTACCGGCGTGCTCGGCATTCTCGGTATGAACGAAAGCAACGAGGCGCAGCGCGACGCTTACTCGGTTCATTTCGCCTCGGTCGTCGCGCTCGGCAAATCAGGTACGGCAATGTCGCGGGCGCGTTTCGGACTCGACTGGGCGATGAGCAATCCGCACTCGCCGCAACTGACCACGCAACTCGAGCGCGCCCGCATGCTGCTCGGCGAGTCGGACAAGTGGTGGAACACCTTTCGCGACCTGCCGAAAACGCCCGAACTGCGGCGCCTCACCGAGGATCTCGACGCTAAGCGCACCGCCGTGCGTCGCGACGGTATCGACAAACTGATCGAAGCGATCCGTACGGGCGACGCGAGCTGGATGGACGAAAGCCGCGCGAATCATCTGATCGGCCTATATACGGCAATGAACGCGAGTCAGGGTGATCTGGAGAACTATCTGAACCAGCAGGCGAGCGACGCGAACGAGCGCTCCGCCACGCTCTTTCATACGCTCCTGTACGCGAGCATCGGCAGCATTCTGGTGGGGCTCACGGTAGCGTTCATCAGTTGGCGCACGTTGCGCCGCGCGATCATGGCGCCGCTGAACGACGCGCTGCGCCAATTCGATGCGATTGCCGCCGGCGAACTGACGACCCAGGTGCCGATTCGTTCGAACGACGAAATGGCGACGCTGTTGCGCGGCGTCGCGTCGATGCAGGACAAACTCGGCGCGACCGTCACCACCGTGCGGGCCGGTTCGCATTCGATCGCCTCGTCGACGCAGCAGATCGCCGCGGGCAATCTCGATCTGTCGCAACGCACCGAGGAACAGGCCGCGTCGCTCGAAGAAACCGCGGCGGCGATGGAGCAGCTCACGTCGACCGTGCAACTGAATGCCGGGAACGCGCAGCACGCGAGCGAACTCGCGTTGCGCGCCTCGGAGATGGCCGCGCGCGGGCGCGATTCGGTCGGCAGCATGGTCGAGACGATGCGCGTGATTCACGCGGGCTCGTCGAAGATGACGGGCATCATCACCGCGATCGAAGGCATTGCGTTTCAGACCAATATCCTCGCGTTGAACGCGGCCGTGGAAGCCGCCCGCGCCGGTGAAGAAGGGCGCGGTTTCGCGGTGGTGGCGGGCGAGGTGCGCAGTCTCGCCCAGCGTTCGGCGGCGGCCGCGAAGGAAATCGGTTCGCTGATCGCGGAGTCGACCTCGCGCGTCGAGAGCGGCGCCGGGCTCGTCAACGAGGCGGGCGAAACGATGCAGGAAATCGAAGCCGCGGTCGGGCGCGTGGCGCGCCTTGTCGGCGAGATCGCGACGGCCTCGCAGGAGCAGAGCGAAGGGATCAAACAGGTGAGCCTCGCCGTCACGCAGATGGACGAGGTCACGCAGCATAATGCCGCGCTGGTCGAGGAAAGCGCGGCGACCGCCAACTCGCTCGCGGATCAGGCGCGGCAATTGAGCGAATTGACCGCGGCCTTCAAAGTCGCGAGCGATACGGCGCGGCACGAGGCCGTTTATTAAGCGGCCTTCGGGCGGTGGGGATCGGCCAGGCTGCATTTCGAGCAGCCTTCAAGCAGAGGCGTTCGGCGAGACCGCTTTCTAAATCGCGTTTGAGCTGCCGCGCTCACGCCGGTCACGCGCGCAACGTCATCCGTATTTCGCCGCGCCGAGCACCCTTACCGATGGTAATGGCATCGTTGCCGGGCTTCGGGCGATTCTGTATGGTGGGTCATCCATTTATCCGAAGAGAGCGCGCATGACATCCGCCGCCAACCAGCCACCGTCGCCGATCCGCACCGACGTTTTGATCGTGGGCGCGGGCCCCGTCGGGCTTTTTGCCGCTTTCGAGGCAGGCGTGATCGGCCTGTCGTGCCAGATCGTCGACGGGCTCGACAAGATCGGCGGCCAATGCATCGAGCTCTATCCGGACAAGCCGATCTACGATATTCCCGCCATTGTGTCCTGCACGGCGCGTGAACTGGTCGAGCGCCTACTTGCGCAATGCAAGCCGTTCGACCCGCCGATCCATCTCGGTCAGCGGGTTGAGTCGGTCGAGCAGGGCGGCGACGGGCGCTGGACAGTCCGTACCGATCGCGGTCTCGTGTTCGATGTCGCCGCGATCCTGCTGGCGGCCGGCAACGGCGCGTTCGTGCCGCAGAAGCTGGCGCTGGCCGAAGCGGTGCCACTGGAGTCGCGTTACGTGCATTACAGCGTGCCGCGTATTGCCGATTTCACCGGCAAGACTGTGGTGGTAGCAGGCGGCGGGGACTCCGCGCTCGACTGGGCGTTGGCGCTGCGCAAGGTCGCGCGGCGGGTGACGCTGGTGCATCGGCGCAGCGGTTTCAGTGCGGCGGATTCGAGTGTCGAGTCGATGCGGCGCGCGGTCGAAGCGGGCGAGATGGACTTCATGGTCGGCGCGATTGCGGGCCTCCAGGTAGAGGACGATGCATTGAAGTCGATCACCTTGCGGCATATCGAGGGCGAGACGCAACTCGCGGCCGAGCACATCGTCGCGTTATATGGACTGGTTGCCGATCTCGGACCGATCGCGCAATGGGGGCTGTCGATTCACGCCGGCCGTGTCGATGTGGATACCTCCAACTACGAGAGCTCGCGGCCCGGCATCTTCGCGGTTGGCGACATTGCCAATTATCCCAACAAGCAGAAACTGATTCTGTCGGGTTTTCATGAGGCGTCGCTGGCACTGCGCAAAGCATACGCGTACGCGTATCCGGAGAAGAAGCGCGTGCACGTCCACTCCAGTTACGACGCGAAGCTGGCGGAAAAGGTCAGCGCTGCCGGTTAAATGTGCCGCGAAACTAGCGCATCGAGATCGGCCCGGTAGTGATCGGGAGAGGTCACTACCGGCTCTTTTCTACACGCCTTTCACTTCCCTGCGGATTCGCTGGCGCCGGCCGCCGCGCTGGCTTCCTTGTCCTTCTTTTTGGCCTCGTGGTGGCCGATTGCGCAACCCGCCGCCGCGCCCGCTACGCCGTGATCACCCGCAACGTGGCCGGCTACGCCGCCCACTACCGCGCCTTTGGTGCAGCCTTCCGCTTGCGCTGCGGTGTAAGTGAATGCCAATGTTGCAGCAAGGGCGAGGCTGGTAAATGCTCTTTTCAATTGCAACTCCTGTTCGTTTGATGATGGTGCGATCAGGCAGTAGCAATCGGGAGGCCTGGCCCGCCAGCTGGTGTTTTTCCACGTGGATTGCGGCGCGAAGCCCGCCGGCCAGTCCTTTGTTGGCACACCATAAACGGATGCGGCCAGCGGATGCCGGTGTATGCTTTTGCACGTAACCCTCATCCTTTGAAATCATGAAACAGCTCGATGTCCCTTCTACCGGTGAAAACGGCGAACCTGCCAAGGCTGCGGCGCCGGCTCGCATGAACCCGGCTGCCGATGTCGATTACTGGTCTCTGGTGCAGGCGATCGAAGACTATGCAATCTTCCTGCTCGATGCGACCGGGCGGATCGTCAGTTGTAATGGCGGGGCACTGAAACTGGCGGGTTACACAGACACGGATATTATCGGCGAGCACTTTTCGCGCTTCTACACCGAGGAAGCCGTGGCGCGCGGCTGGCCCGCCTACGAACTGCAACAGGCGTCGCTCACCGGCCGTTTCGAGGACGAAGGCTGGCGTGTCCGCAAGGACGGCTCGACCTTCTGGTCGAACGTCGTGATCACGGCGATCCGCAACGACGCCGGCATTCTTACCGGCTTCGCCAAGATCACGCGCGACCTGACCGCGCAACGCGAGTACACGGAAGCGCTTCGGCAAAGCGAAGAGCGTTTCCGTTTGCTGGTCGACTGTGTCAAGGACTACGCGATATTCATGCTCGATCCGCAAGGCTATGTGGTGAGCTGGAATGCCGGCGCCGCGCGCATCAAAGGCTATACGCGCGATGAAATCGTCGGTCAGCATTTCTCGGTGTTCTACGTGCCGGAGGAAGCGGCGGCGGGCAAGCCCGCGCGTGAACTGGCGCTTGCCCGGCAGCTCGGCCACGTCGAGGACGAAGGCTGGCGGGTGCGCAAGGACGGCACGACGTTCTGGGCCAACGTCAACATCACAGCGATACATGACGAATCGAACCGGCTGTGTGGTTTCGCCAAGGTCACGCGCGATCTGACCGAGCGGCGTCAGCGCGAAGAACTGGAGCGTTCGGGCGAACGCATGCGTCAGTTCCTCGCGACCCTCGCGCATGAATTGCGTAACCCGCTCGCGCCGGTGCGCAATGCGATCGGGGTGATGCAACTCGAAACCGGTGTCAGCCCCACGCTCGCGCGTTCGCGCGATCTGATCGACCGCCAGGTTACGCACCTCACTCGGCTTGTCGATGATCTGCTCGATGTCGGCCGCATCATGTCTAACAAGGTCGAGCTGCGCCTCGGCCGCATCGATCTGGCCGAGGTGGTGGCGCGCGGCGTCGAGGCAGCCCGGCCGTTTACGGACGCGCACGAGCAGCGCGTCGTGCTGCTTATGCCGGTCGAGCCGATCTTCGTTCGAGGCGATATGACGCGTCTCGTCCAGGTGCTGCAGAACCTCTTGCACAACGCGTCGAAATTTTCGCCGGTGGGCAGTGTGATTGAAATTTCGTCCCGCATCGATTTTCACATGGCCGTGCTCGAAGTGCGCGATAGCGGTTGCGGTATTCCTCTGCGCTCGCTCGACAAGATCTTCGAACTGTTCGCCCAGGAAAAAGATGCGCAGAGCTCGGGCGAAGGCGGGTTGGGCATCGGCCTCACGCTGTGCAAGTCACTCGTCGAGATGCACGGCGGCAGCATTGTCGCGAGCAGCGAGGGGCCGGGCAGCGGCAGTACGTTCACGCTGAGTCTGCCGCTGGCCGCCGCGCCGTCCGATGCAGCCAACGACGAGGCGAATGCGGCAAGCGGTCAGGTCGCGCCGTTGCGCATTCTGCTGGTCGACGACAATCGCGATTCCGCCGACAGTCTCGCGATGCTGCTCGAACTCAAAGGCCACGAAGTGCGCATTGCCTACGAGGGCGAGCAGGCGCTGCAGGTCGCGCCGCGCTTCGCGCCGCACCTCGCCGTGATCGACATCGCGATGCCGAAGATGGACGGCTACGCTACCATCGCGGTGCTGCGCAAGATGCCCGCGCTCGCCGATACGATGTACGCCGCGATGACCGGTTTCGGCCAGGCGTCGGATCGCGAGCGCACCCGCGGGGCCGGTTTCCACGCGCATCTCGTGAAGCCCGTGGAACTCGCGTTGTTCGATACGTTGCTCGCGGAGGTCGAGGCGCGGCGTAGCGGGCGCGCTACTGGCTAGCGCTCGAATCAGCCCGCGCTTCCTTCATTCCAGAGCGCGACAACAGTCTGCGCGTGCTTCCGCTTTCCTGAAGAAACCTTGGCGTGCTCCGCCTTTCGCCGGCTGAGGCACGCCGCTTGCTGTCCGCCTCGTATGGCCGGCGGTCCCTTTTGAGGATCTGCCGGCAATCGATCGAACAGCTTCAGGAGGCACGATGCTCGATACGCGTGAACGTGGGGCCGGCGTCACTACCCGGCCGCCGCACGGCTCCGGCCTGATCACCCCCGAGGCTCCGCAAAACGCGGGGCGTCGCGCGCGCACGGAAGCGAAACTTGCCGGATCGCTCGAAGATTATCTGCATGGCACGCGTTTCGATCCGAACGACTCCGTCGCCTTGGGCGGCGTGTTGAGCGCGCTGGTCGAACGCGGCTATGACCGTGCGCCGGTCGTGCCCTTGCCGGGCCACGGCGAGACGCTCGCGCGCTGGCGCGCGCTCGCCGCGGTGGCGGCGTGCGATCTCGGCCTCGTCAAACTGTTCGAAGGGCACACTGACGCGCTCGCTATTCTCGCGGAATTGCACGGCCCGGAGGCGCCGGCGGGAAGCCGCTGGGGTGTGTGGGCCGCCGAGCCGCCCGACGCGCGCGTCCAGGCCGTCAAAGTAGGATTCCGAAGCGATGGCGAAGGCCTTCATCTTACCGGTACGAAAGCGTGGTGCTCCGGCGCCGCTGTCGTCACGCATGCGCTCGTGACCGCGTGGCTGGATGGCGAACCGGTGCTTGCGGCCGTGGCGATGGATCAGCCGTCGATCACGATCGATACGTCGAAATGGCAAGCCGTCGGCATGCAGGCCACGGCGAGCGCCGACGTGACGTTCAACCAGGCTTGTGCAACGCTGGTGGGTGGCGCGCACGACTATGTGCGCCGGCCGGGCTTCTGGCACGGCAGCGCCGGTATCGCGGCGTGCTGGTACGGCGCCGCCGCGCAAATCGGCCGGATGCTGCGTGAAGCGTCCACGCAGCGCGCGGACTCGCATCGGCTTGCGCATCTCGGTGCGGTCGAGGTCGCCTTGGCCGGCGCCGCTGCGGTATTGCGCGAGACCGCGGCGCACATCGACGCCAATCCGCTGGCCGATTCGCAGCGCGAGGCGATGCGTGCCCGCCTCGTGGTGGAAGAAGCCGCCAGCGCCGTGATGAATCATGCAACGCGTACGCTCGGGGCTGGCCCGTTGTGCCGCAATGCGCGCTTCGCGCGTGCGCTGGCGGACCTGCCGGTGTTTCTGCGGCAGAGCCACGCGGAGCGCGATCTTGCCGCGCTCGGTGAGTTGAGCGCCGCCGCGGAAGCGGACGAGGCGGGCAAGGGCGGTGATGATCGCGATGCCGGAGGTGCCCCGTGGATGCTCTGACACCCGTCACGGAGGGCCGCTGACATGAGCTCGCCCGCCACCTACTTCGATGAACTCTATCAACAGAGCGACGATCCGTGGAAGCTGCGCGAAGGCTGGTACGAACGCCGCAAGCGCTCGCTCACGCTCGCGCTGCTGCCGCGTCCGCGCTACCGGAACGCGTTCGAACCCGGCTGTGCGAACGGCGAACTGACGGTTGAACTGGCGAGGCGCTGCGACATGCTGCTCGCCGCGGACCTGCACGCGCGCGCCGTGCAGTTGACGCGCGAGCGCGTCGCCGGCGCGCCGCAGGTTCGTGTCGAACAGCGCACGGTGCCGGGCGAGTGGCCAACCGAGGCCGGCCCGTTCGATCTGATCGTGATTAGCGAATTCGCTTACTACCTCGACGCCGCGGAACTCGAAACGCTGGCTTCGCGAGTCTCCGCGTCGCTCACGACGGACGGCACGCTGCTCGCCTGTCACTGGCGCCGGCCCTTCGCCGAAGCGCTCGAATCCGCGGACGCCGCGCATGCGTTGTTCGATGCACGCTGCGGCCTTTCGCGTCTCGCGCATCACGATGAAGCCGATCTGTTGATCGACGTCTGGTCGCGCGACGCCCGTTCGGTCGCGCAGCGCGAGGGGCTCCTATGATCGGCGTGATCGTTCCGGCGCATAACGAAGAGGCGTTGCTGGCGCCTTGCCTTGCGGCCCTGATCGAGGCGTCGCGCCACGAGGATCTGGCGGGGGAAACGGTGCGCATCGTGGTGGTGCTCGACGACTGCGACGACTTTACCGGAGCGATCGCGCGTGCTTACGGTGTCGAGACGCTCACACTGAAGGCGCGCAATGTCGGCATTGCGCGTGCGAGCGGAGCGGACTTCCTGCTGGCGGATGGCGCGCGCTGGCTCGCGTTTACCGACGCCGACAGCCGCGTGTCGCCGGGTTGGCTGGTCGCCCAGCTTTCGCTCGACGCGGACGCGGTGTGCGGCTCGATTGCCGTCGACGACTGGACCCCGCATCCGCACAGCGTACGCGAATATTTCCGCAAGACTTACGTGGATGCGGACGGTCATCGACATATTCACGGTGCGAACCTCGGCGTATCGGCCGACGCGTACCGGCGCGCGGGTGGCTTTCCGCCGCTCACGTGCAGCGAGGATGTCGCGCTGGTGGATCGGCTGATCGCGATAGGTGCGCGTATCGCGTGGAGCGCGGCGCCGCGCGTGATTACGAGTGCGCGTGCGGCAGCTCGCGCGCGAGGTGGTTTCGGCGATACGTTGGCGGGGTGGGCGGTTGGTTGAAGCGGTGGGGTAAAGCGGTGCTCACAAGCAGTCGGCTAAAGCGACCGCATAAGGCGTACGGAGCCGCCCAATGTCTCCGGCGCGCGTAATCAACACTCGACTAATCCGGCAGTACGCCGCGAGGAGGGTGGCATGATGGACGCAATCTTCCTGCTGTTCGGTCAGGGCAGGACACTCGATCCGCTACAGATGGCGGCTCGTTCGATCGTTGTATTTCTGGTCGCGCTTGTGCTGATCCGGATCTCAGGGCGGCGCTCGTTCGGACAACGCTCGCCGTTCGATTCCGTGGTGGTGATACTACTCGGTGCAACGCTGAGCCGGGCGATCGTCGGGGCATCGCCGTTTGTCGCAACGGTGGCGGCGTCGTTAGCGATCGTCGTGTGTCATCGTTTGCTGGCGTGGGCGTGCATGCGCTCGTCCGTGCTGGAGCGGCTGGTGGGCGGTGTCGAACGGGAAGTGTTCAGCAACGGCGAGTTCAACTCACGCGAAATGAACGCCGCGCTCATCACGCCGACTGATGTTCAGGAGAGCGTACGCCAGAAAACCGGCTCACGTTCAATGAACGATGTGGCCGCGGCGATTCTCGAACGCAACGGTGAGGTGAGCGTGATCCGAAAGAAGGCCTGAAGCGTGCCCGTGCCGTGCGCGTAACCGATAAATCCGCCCAGCCGTTCAGTCGTTGAGCCGATCGACAACTAATCAGCCGCGACCGCCTCGCGAGATCTCCTCGCCCGCGCGATGTGGCATGCGCAGCGTGACCGGAATCGACGCGAACGAGCACAGGCCGACCACCAGAAATGCCGGCCAGAAATCCGACCACGTGATACCGGGATGGCCGTGCAGCACGCGCGAGATTTGCAGCACGATACCGCCGATCGTCACGCCCAGCCCGAGCGACATCTGCTGCACCACGCTGCCGAGACTCGTGGCGCGTCCCACGTCACGGCTGGCGATTTCCGCATAAGTCAGCGAGTTCAGACTCGTGAACTGCAACGCGGGGAAGAATCCGCCGAGCAGCACCACGATCCAGATGATCCACGTCGGCGTGCCGGGGAAGAACAGTCCGCAGGCCGCGATCGAGATTCCCGACAACGCGGCATTGACCACCAGCACCGAACGAAAACCGAAGCGATGCAGCACGCTCGAGGCGACCGTGCGCATGAACATGCCGCCGAATGCGGACGCGCAGGTGATCAGGCCGGATTCGAACGCGCTCATGCCGTGGCCTTCCTGCAGCATGAGCGGCAATAGAAACGGCAACGCGCCGAGGCCGATACGAAACAGCGAACCGCCGAGCACGCTCGCCTGGAACGTCGGCACTTTGAAAAAGCGCAAGTCCAGCAGCGGAAGCGGCACGCGCTGCGCGTAGGCGACATAAGCCGCGAGCAACATGGCGCCGCATGCGCACATGCCGAGCGCGTCGCGATTCGAAATCAGTTCGCCGCCGACCAGCGACAGCCCAAGCAGAAGCAACACCGCGCCGGCAGCCGAAAGAAAAAAACCGATCCAGTCGAGCGGACCCGGGTCCGGCTCGCGCGTGTTGGCGATGTGCCGGTTGGTCAGATAGATACCGAGAATGCCGATCGGCACGTTGATGAAGAAAATCAGCCGCCAGTGCAGATACGTGGTGATGAAGCCGCCGAGCAGCGGTCCGGCGGCGGGGCCGAGCATCGCGGGGACGCTCAGGTAGTTCATCGCGCGGATGAAGTCGGACTTGTGCACCACGCGGAAAATGATGATCCGCCCGACCGGCACCATCATCGCGCCGCCCACACCCTGCACGAAGCGCGCGAGCGTGAAGGTGGCGAGTGAGTTCGAAGCGGCACACAGCAGCGAGCCCGTCACGAAAATGCCAATTGCCGTGCGGAAGATCGTGCGCGCGCCGAACCGGTCGGCGAGCCATCCGCACACGGGAATGAACACGCCGAGTCCCAGCACATAGCTCGTCACCGCGATTTTCAGCGTGACCGGATCGCGCCCGAAATCGCGCGCCATGGCCGGCAGCGCGGTGACGATCACGTTCGCGTCGACGCTTTCCATGAACATCGCGCACGCGACGATAAGGGGCGCAATCAGGGCTTTCTGGACGACGGTCATGAAGGCGGGCTGCGTCGGGCGTTCACGGTCAAAGAGGCATTATTGCACCTGTACGGTGCGCATGGTTAAAAGACAACGCTCCGATGTCACCCTTTTTAAGATTGTCTCTATGGCGGCCGGCCTTCTGCGGCAAAGGTCCGACACTTTATTGATATTTGTTGCAGTGCGACAGAAGCTCGGTATAATCGGGTTATTGCCTAGGTATAAACCCTATACAGGAGTCTGTCATGAACACCGCTTCCAACGCCGCCGCCCGCGCTACTGTCTCCACGAGCAACACGTTTTTCGGCAAGCTGCGCGCACTGGCGCTGCATGCACTGAATCTCCATCTGCAAAATTGCGCGGTGATCGCTGAAGCGCATCGTCGTCCGGAGTAATCAAAAGCGGCGCGCTCTTCGCGCGCTGACTCGCAGAGCAGGGCGCAGCGTTGCGCCGCTGCTGTTTGCACGGCACGCTTTCGCGTGCCGTTGCGTGAGGTAGCCGCGAGGCCCGTTCGACAATGTCGAGCGTTGCTTCGCGCGCACGGGTCGCTGCGCGTCATCAACGCGCAGATCAAAAGTGTCATCGGCACCAGTGTGACCCTCTACCTGCGCGCCGTCCCCATCCTGTCCGGCCGTCACCACGCGCCGTCGATTCTTCATTCGCAGCGCGCAAATAGCGTTTAAACTTCAGCCCCTGCCGAAAGGCGGTGCGTGTCGTTGCCATCCGATCGGCAATATCGACCGTTTATTCACGCGTTTCGCTCTGTCATGCCGCGTGCCGCATTCGATGCAGCGGGCCCAGGTTAAACCCCGCGGCAGGGCTGACACTGTCAACCTTTTCACCTCTGTGCCGTTATCCATTTGTAATCGCCAATAAGAGGCGACGCCGCGGCGGACGAATTGTCGTCGTGACAGCTCCAAGCAAGGCCCCGCATTGACCATGTTCCATCGATATAACAATAAATTCGACCGGCTAGGCGCGATGTTCGACCGTGCATCGAAAACGCTCTCTGACCGCGGGCTTCTCTCGCCCTTGCTCGCGCTAGTGCTTGGCGCGCTGCTGCTGGTCGTCTTGCAACATCTCTCGCAAGCGGTGGACTATCGCTCGGTGATGCGTCAGTTGCGTGAACTGACGGCCGGCGAATGGGCCGCCGCGCTCGGCGCCACCGCGCTCAGTTACGTGGCGCTGGTCGGCCGCGATGCCGTCGGTTTGCGCTATCTGGGCGCAGTCGTGCCGCGTGCGGCGCTGTGGATCGGTGCGACCGCGGGCTCCGCACTCGGTAACGCCACCGGTTTCGGTGCGCTGACAGGCGGCGCCGTGCGCGCGCGCGTCTACAGCGTGGCGAACGTCACGCCCGCGCAGATCGGGCGCATGACGGTGTTCACGAGCGTCTCGCTCGCGCTCGCGCTGGTGCTGATGACGGCGCTCGGCATGCTCGGCGTGGCCGGCACGCTCGCGCCGATGCTGCATCTCGAACCGGTCGCGCTGCGTTGGAGCGGTGCGGCGCTGCTCGTCGTGCTCGGACTGGCGGCCACCGCATGCCGCAGCGAAACGCGCCCGGTCCGCACGCGCTGGCAGTGGCTCTCGTTCGACATTCCCGCGCGCCGCGATCTGCTCGCGCAAGTGGCGCTCGCGGTCCTCGACGTGGTGGCCGCCGGCCTCGCCTTGTGGGCGCTGCTGCCGCATGCGGACGTGAGCTTCGTAACCTTCATCACGGTCTACGCCGCAGCGATGCTGCTCGGCATGATCGGCCATACGCCCGGGGGCGTCGGCGTGTTCGAGGCGGCGATGGTGTTCACGCTGAACGGTAGCGTGCAAACGCATCATATGGTTGCCGCGTTACTCGCGTATCGTGCGATTTACTTCGGTGTCCCGTTGATCGTCTCGGCCGCGCTGCTCGCCGGTTTCGAGGGACGGGCGCTGAAAAGCCGACTGCCGTTTCAACACGCGGCCGCCGCCTCGAAGCTCGCGCCGCTGTTCCTGAGTCTCGTCACGTTCGTGGTGGGTGGCATGCTGGTGATTTCCAGCGCGACGCCCGCGTTCTGGCAACGCATCCGCATTCTGCGCGACGTGCTGCCGCTGTGGGTGCTCGAAAGTTCGCAGATGCTCTGCAGCGTGCTCGGCGTGCTGCTGCTGTTCGTCGCGCGTGGTTTGCTGCGGCGGCTGGACGCCGCGTGGTGGATGACGCTCATGCTGGCAGTGCTGAGTCTCGCGTTGTCGTTGACCAAAGGTCTTGCGTTCGTGGAAGCCGGCGTGCTCGGTATGCTGATCGTGCTGCTGCTGTCCACGCGCCAGCGTTTCAACCGTCATTCCTCGCTGTTCGCCGAGCGCTTTACCGCGGGCTGGCTGGTTTCGGTTGCGATGGTGCTGATGCTCGCCACGTGGGTCATGCTGTTTGCTTTTCGCGACGTGCCGTACACGCGCGACCTGTGGTGGCAATTCGCCTTCGACGAACGCGCGCCGCGTGCGCTGCGCGCGACGTTGGCCGCCAGCCTCTTTGCGGCGGTGTTCTCGTTCTGGCAGTTGCTGCGTCCCGCACCGGGCCGCTTCGTCAAGCCGGCGCCGGAAGATCTGCACGACGCGGCGCGAATCGTTCGCGCGCAGGAGCGTAGCGACGCCGGCCTCGCGCTGATGGGCGACAAGAGCTTCCTGTTCTCCGAGTCGCGGCAGGCTTTTCTGATGTACGCGAAATATGGCCGCACATGGGCCGCTTTGCACGATCCGGTGGGGCCGCGCGAAGAGTGGGCCGCTCTGATCAGCAAGTTCGTCGCGCTCGCGCATGCCCACGGCGGGCGCGCGGCGTTTTATCAGGTGCGCGCCAACGCGTTGCCGCTTTATCTCGACGCCGGTCTCACGCTGATGAAACTCGGTGAAGAAGCGCATGTCGTGCTCGACGACTTCGATCTGAAGGGCTCGCATCGCGCGCATCTTCGCTATGCGCTCAAGCGCGGCGAGCGTGATGGCTTCACCGTCGAAGTGATCGATCAGGCGCACGTGCCGGCGTCGCTTGAAACGCTGCGCGAGATTTCCGATGGCTGGCTCGACAGCCGCGACGCGCGCGAAAAGAGCTTCTCGGTCGCCGCATTCACGGACGAGTATCTCGCGGCGCAATCGGTGATGCTGGTGCGTCAGAACGGCGAGCCGGCCGCGTTCGTCACCTTCATGACGACCGATATGAACACTGAAGCGACGGTCGGCGTGATGCGTCATGTAGCAAGCGCGTCGCCGTATGCAATGGAATATCTGTTCACGCAACTTGCGCTGCATCTGAAGCAGGCGGGCTTCCGCTCGCTCAGCCTCGGCATCGCGCCGCTGTCCGGCATGCAGCCCACGCCACTCGCTTCGCGCTGGCACCGGTTCGCCGGCATCGTGTGGCGTTTCGGCGGCCGTTTCTATAATTTCCGCGGACTGCGCGCTTTCAAGAGCAAATTCCAGCCGCATTGGGAGCCGCGCTATCTCGCGGCGTCGGGTTCGGTGGGCGTGTTCTTCACGCTCGCGGACCTGTCATTGCTGGCGGGAGGCCGGCGTTCATGACATTGCATTCGTTCTTCCGGGCCGCAGTGATGGCGGGCCTCGTGATTGGCGGCGCGCTTGCGCACGCCGCGACCACCACCGTGCCTGGCGGCCGTTATGGCGACGTGAAGGTCACGCAGCCGGAAGGTCCGTTGCGCGGCTTCGTGGTGCTGTACTCGCAAGCCAGCGGCTGGAGCGCGGCGGATCAGCAAAGCGCCGATGCGCTTGCGAAGGCCGGTGCGTTGACCGTCGGCGTCGACACCGCCCGCTATGCGGCCAATCTCGGTGCGAAGAAAGAAGCCTGCCATCAGCTGGTGGGTGATGCCGAAGCGTTGAGCCACCAGCTCGAACGGCAGTCGCAATCGAGCCACTATTTCGCGCCGATCGTCGTGGGTACCGGGCAGGGCGCGACGCTCGCCATGCACGTGCTCGAAGAGGCGCCCTCGAATACGATTGCCGGCGCGGTCGCGGTGGACGCCGAGCGCACCCTCGATCCGCGCTTCCAGCCGTGTCCGCCGGATCCGACGGTGATCCGCGACAAGGTGCCGGGTTTCGTCGAAAAAGCGGCTACGGGTAGCGCCGATCGCACGCGGCTCGTTGCATTGGTCACGCCACATCTGCAAGCGGTGTCGACGAGCGATGACGATGTGTCCGATCTGCCGCTGATCGAATTGCCGGCAGCGCATCCGAACGGCCTGATGGCGATCGTGATATCCGGCGACGGCGGTTGGCGCGATCTCGACAAGACCATCGCCCAGGCTTTGCAGAAAGACGGCGTCTCCGTGATCGGCTGGGACAGCTTGCGCTATTTCTGGAGCGAGAAGCCGCCTGCGCAAACCAGCCGCGACCTCGCGCGGGTGATGCAAACCTACGGCGCACGCTGGAACGCACAGCACGTCGCGCTCGTCGGCTATTCGTTTGGTGCGGACGTGATGCCGTTCGCCTATAACCGTCTGCCGCCCGCGTTGCGCGAGAAGGTATCGCTGATCGCGTTGCTCGGCTTCGCGCCGGACGCCGACTTTCAGATCCGCGTGGGCGGCTGGCTCGGCATGCCGGCAAGCGACAAGGCACTGAAAGTCCAGCCGGAATTGACCCGTGTGCCGCCCGCGATCGTGCAGTGCTTCTACGGCGAGAACGAAAAAGACACCTTGTGTCCGTCGCTGACGAAAACCGGCGTGGAAGTGATTCGCACCTCGGGCGATCACCACTTCGGCGGCGATTACAACTCGCTGGAACAGCGCATTCTGAGCGCCTTCAGGAAGCAGAGCGGCGTGCGCAACTGATATCGCCGCGGCGCCCCGGCGTGCTGACGGCGGCACGCCGACGAATGCTCATTCGTCTGTTGAGAGCGCTATCGCACATAGGCCGGCCTCACCGGCATCTATGATCCTTACAAAGACCTGACCGTCAGGCTCATCAAGCGATAGCGCGCGACGAGCCTGCGTGGCCGCTTGCTGTCCGCGTCTTTGTCTTGTGAATTCTCCTACGATAATGCAGCACGCCGCCGGGTAGCTCAGTTGCCCGGTAGCGGGCTGCTGGCATGGCTGGCCGCCGCTCCGGCACGCTCGCGCGACCGGTTCGGCAACGCCGGCACTTTGCCCCATGCGTCGAGGCCGTGAATGCTGGATTCATTCTTCTTCGATACTGCCGCGCGTGAGCCGGATCGTCCCGCGCTATGGGTCGACCAGCGCTCGTATTCCTACGGCGAGGTTGCCTCGCGAGCCTGTGGGATCGCGGCCGCCTTGGGCCCGGTATTGCCAGCCGGCCGAGCGCGACGCTGCCTGTTGTTCGCCCATCGCAGCATAGATGCCTATGCGGGTTTGCTAGGAATCCTCAGGGCTGGTTGCGCTTACGTGCCGCTCAATCCCAACGTGCCGGTTGCACGTATTGCCGCGGTAATCGAGCAATCGGGCGCGTCCGTCATGCTGGTCGACCGGCGTTGCGCCGTATTACTCGACGAAGTGGTGTCGCTGCTGGACGAGTCGCCGAAAATTTTCCTGCTCGACGACGTAAGCGAAGAAGTCAGAACAGTCTCCCAGGAATTCAGGGAGGCATCCCCTCTCTGCGAGGCATCTGCCCGCTTCGCGCAGACGCGGCTATCTGACGGGCCAAACGAGGCCGAAGCGGCCACTCCTCGCGCGTTGCACGACCAGGCCTACGTTCTGTTCACGTCAGGCTCGACCGGCGCACCCAAGGGCGTACCGATTTCGCACGAGAATGCTTGCGCCTATGTGACGGGGCAACTGGAATTGTTCGAAAAGCTTCCCGAAGCGCGCTACGTGCAGTTATGCGAGCTTTCCTTCGATCCCTCGGTGCACGACATGTTCGTGTGCTGGGCGAACGGCGCATGCCTGTTTGTACCGAAGACGGTCGAGCCGATCTACAACGCGGCCTTCATCAAGGAACACGCAATCACGCATTGGAGCAGCGTACCTTCTGTCGCGGCTTTCATGCAGCAGTTCCGCAAACTGCAGCCGGACGAATTCCCCAGCCTGCGCGTGACGCTGTTCGGCGGTGAACCGCTGCAGCGTCAGCTGGTGCAAGCCTGGCGGCGCGCCGCGCCGAACAGCCGGGTTTTCAACATGTACGGGCCGACTGAAACGACGGTTGCGTGCACCACCTTCGAAGTCACTGCGGCATTTCTTGCCGATCCGCGCCACACGGTGATGCCGCTTGGCCGTGCGTTGCCGGGGATGGAGTTGTTGATCGTGGACGCCGCGCTCGAACCGGTCGCGCCGGGCGTCAGCGGTGAATTGCTGATTGGTGGTCCGCAGGTCGCGTCCGGGTATCTGTCGGCGGATGACCCCGGCAATCGCCGATTCATTTCGAACCTGTATGCGGGCCGCAGCGCGTCGCGCTGGTATCGGAGCGCTGACGCCGCGCGCGAGGTGCCCGGTCAGGGAATCGTGTTTCAAGGCCGGCTGGATACGCAGATCAAGATTCGCGGCAACCGTATCGAGCTCGAAGAAGTGGAGCATGTCGTTCGATCATGCAGTCAGGCGGCGCTATGCGCGGTCATCGCGTGGCCGGTCGACGAAGCGGGGCGCGCGGCTGGCCTGGTGGCTTTCGTGACGTGCGCGCAACACGGTGCCGCGCAGATTCTGCTGGCATGCCGTGAGCGCTTGCCGGCGTATGCCGTACCGCAACGGGTCGTGATGCTGGACACGTTGCCGCTGAATGTAAATGGCAAGGTCGACAGAAGGGCGCTCGCCGAGCACTGTGTGACCGGCGACGTGCTCACCTGAGCGCAGTGCGGCAACGTCTTCTTGTGCGCGCTCGATGGATGAGTGCCGCGTTGAAAAATTGAAGTATCGGGGAAATCAGAATGAAGACTCATGTGCGCCGCATTCTTCGCCAGACCGCCTGTCTCGCCGTATCGGTCGATACGCTCGGCGATCAGGATGGTCTCTACGCCGCCGGCTTGTCGTCGCTCGGCGCAGTCCGCGTGATGATGGCCATCGAGGACGAATTCGCCGTTGAGATTCCAGGCGCGCTGATCACGCACGAGATGTTTGAAAGCATCGATTCCCTCGCAAGCGTGATCGCGCTCATCGTGCCGGAGGAGTCGATTGCAACGCGAACCTGAAGTGGCGCTGCGTCGGCCGATCACGCCCGCTCAGCTCACCATGACACCGGTTACGTTCGGCGGCTGTTTCGGATGGCTGCACCGTCCGGCCGGCACGCAACCCGAGACGGGCGTCGTGCTGTGCAACCCGTTTGGCTATGAAGCACTGTGCACTTATCGAGGCTGGCGTGACCTCGCCGACAGGCTCGCCGCGCGCGATATCGCGGTGCTGCGCTTCGACTATCCCGGCACGGGCGATTCGAGCGGCAACGAAGACGACCCGCAACGCATGCGTGCGTGGCTCGACAGCATCGAAGCGGCAGCGCTGTGGCTGCGCGCCGAAACCGCGGTGACGCGCCTGAGTCTGTGCGGGCTGCGTTTTGGCGCGACGCTGGCGGCGCTGGCCGCCGAACAGATGGGCGGCGTCGACGATCTGGTGCTGCTCATGCCAGTCAGTTCGGGCAGGGGCTACATGCGTGAGCTGGAGCTTCAGCATCAGAGTTGGCTCAGTTCGCAGCAGGCGCTCGGACTCAGCCTCGGTGAAGAGGCCGCCAACACGGTCGGCGCACACGGCTTCCGTTTGTATCCGGATACGCTCGAAGCGCTCGCCAAGGTGGATCTCGAACGGACTACGCAATCGCCCGCGCGGCGCGTGTTGCTGCAGGATCTGAATGAGAACGCGCGTCTGAAGCGCGTGGCCGCGCATTATCAGACGCTCGGTGCGTCAACCGATCTGCAATTTTTCGGCGAATACGGCAAGTTTCTGCTCAATCCCAGTTACAGCGAAACTCCGGATCAGGCGTTCGCGAGCGTGCTCGAATGGTTCGGTGCCGCCGCGCTCACTGAACCCGAGCCGCGCGTCGAGATGCTTGCGGGCGCAACGACCGCGCAGATCGATTTCGCGCATGGGCGCGAAACGCCGGTGGTGTTTGAGGGCGGCGGCTATGCCGGCGTGTTCTGTCAGCCGCGGCGAGCGTGTGAAGGTGCGCCGGCCGTATTGTTCGTCAATACCGGCGGCGTGCACCGTATCGGCGACGGCCGCTTCACGGTGCTGATGGCGCGCTATCTGGCGGCCAAGGGCATCGCCTCGTTGCGCATGGACTTGAGCGGCCTCGGCGATAGTCAGCGTCGTGACGCCGCGCTGTCGCTCGACAAGGTGTACGCGCAATATGCGCTCGCGGATGCCAAAGCGGGTGTCGATTGGCTCGTGGCGGCGGGGTATCCGGAAACCGTGATGTTCGGCGTGTGCACAGGTGCCTACGTCAGCCTGCATACGGCGCAGACGCACCCGGCAGTGGTGGGTTGCGCGGCCGTCAATCTGCCGTTTTTCACGTGGGATGGCGCGCAAACGCGGCCCGGCGCTCGCCATATGGCGGCGAGCGTCGTATACCGGCGCGCCATGCGCGATCCGCGTAAATGGCTACGTTTGTTGACCGGCCAGGCAAATGGCCGGACGATCGCGATCGAACTCGCTCGCCGTTTGGGCGCGCGCCTTTCCTCTCGCGCCGGTAAAGGGCTCGAGTGGCTGCTCGGCCAACGCACGCCGGGCGGCGTAGTGCGCAGACTCGTTCTGGACCTGGAGCGTAAGGGTGTGCAGACGTCATTGATCTATGGTTCGCTCGATGAAGGACTGGACGCACTCGAAATTCATTTCGGACCCCGTGGTAATCGCCTCGATAAGTTAAATAACATCGACGTGAAACTGATCGGCAAGGTCGACCATGCGCTCTTTTCACAGTCCGCGCGCCACGTGGTGATGGCGCAGTTCGACCGGTTTCTGCGCGAGCGTATATTGAATGCACGGTGTCCGGCCGCCGTGCCGGATCGCGGGTTGCGCGTCGCGCAGGCTCTACGGCGTTGAGATCGACGGGTCCGGTTTGGGATAGCTGTGACGCTGTTCACTATCGCGCGTAAGCGCCGCGTCGGGCAGGGTTGTGCGCAATGCAGAGCGCTCAAAGCTGCGCGCATCGCAATCAACAGGGATTGACAAAGCGCCTCAAGTCAACGAAGATCGAACGCATGAACTGCCTCGACATCCGTATTGCGCTGATTATTAGCATCATTCATCGAATGGTGGGTTAGCGCGCGTCTGATAGCAGTGACACATAACCCGCCACACGAGGCGGGTTTTTTTATGTCCGCTGCAACCTGCCTCCTGGTGAACTCTCTGCTGACTTGTCCTTGCCGCACAGGAGCTTGCCTTGTCGTTACACGAACTCAAACGGGCGGCCGAAGCCGCTGATAGCGTCGCGCTTCG